>NZ_CP117982.1:1348527-1651502 GCF_030708075.1 Candidatus Epulonipiscium viviparus
TTCCAATCGAACCCAGAGATAGCTGGTTCTCCTCGAAATAGCTTTAGGGCTAGCGTTTAAAAAGTCTACTGGAGGTAAAGCACTGAATTTCCTAGGGGGGCGAGAGCCTTACCGAAGAATATCAAACTAAGAATGCCAGAAAGATATTTTAAGCAGTCAGACTATGTGTGATAAGATTCATAGTCAAAAGGGAAAGAGCCCAGACCAACAGCTAAGGTCCCAAAGTGTGTGTTAAGTGGAAAAGGATGTGAGATTTCGAAGACAACTAGGATGTTGGCTTAGAAGCAGCCACTCATTCAAAGAGTGCGTAATAGCTCACTAGTCGAGAGATCTTGCGCCGAAAATGTCCGGGGCTAAAACACACCACCGAAGCTATGGAATCAATTTATTGATTGGTAGAGGAGCATCTAAACAGCGATGAAGCAGTATCGTAAGAAGCTGTGGAGCGGTTTAGAGAGAGAATGCCGGAATGAGTAGCGAGTAAGTATAAGTGAGGGTAAATCTTATAGGCAACGAAAGTATCTAAGGTTTCCAGGGTAAAGCTGATCTGCCCTGGGTAAGTCGGGACCTAAGGCAAGGACGAAAGTCGTAGTCGATGGACAACTGGTGGAAATTCCAGTACTACCTATAATCAGAACTGCAGGGACGCAGAGAAATAAGAATTGCACGAAATGGGAATGCGTGTGTAAGCAACAAGCGGTCTTCTAGGAAAAACCGGAAGAGCAAAGCAAGTTGTGATACGGACCGAAATTTAAGTAGGGAAGATTCTGAAAGAGCTGCCAAGAAAAGCTGCTATTGCATTATAGGTACCCGTACCGCAAACCGACACAGGTAGATGAGGAGAGAATCCTAAGGCCGACGGGAGAAGTGTTGTTAAGGAACTCGGCAAAATGACCCCGTAACTTAGGGATAAGGGGTGCCAGTAGAAATACTGGCCGCAGAGAATAGGCCCAAGCAACTGTTTAGCAAAAACACAGGTCTCTGCTAAATCGAAAGATGAAGTATAGGGGCTGACGCCTGCCCGGTGCTGGAAGGTTAAGGGGAGAGGTTAGGAGCAATCCGAAGCTTTGAACTTAAGCCCCAGTAAACGGCGGCCGTAACTATAACGGTCCTAAGGCAGCGAAATTCCTTGTCAGGTAAGTTCTGACCCGCACGAAAGGCGTAATGATTTGGGTACTGTCTCGACAGCACGCCCGGTGAAGTTGTAGTACAAGTGAAGATGCTGGTTACCCGCGACAGGACGGAAAGACCCCGTGGAGCTTTACTGTAACTTGATACTGAGGTTGGGTGTTACATGTACAGGATAGGAGGGAGGCAGTGAAGTCAGTACGCCAGTATTGATGGAGCCAACGTTGGGATACCTCTCTTGTAATACTTAACTTCTAACCATAGTCCGTTATCCGGATTTGGGACAATGTCAGGTGGACAGTTTGACTGGGGCGGTCGCCTCCGAAAGAGTAACGGAGGCGCTCAAAGGTAACCTCAGAATGGTCGGAAACCATTCGAAGAGTGCAAAGGCATAAGGTTGCTTGACTGTGACATCGACGGATGAAGCAGGTACGAAAGTAGGACTTAGTGATCCGGTGGTATGAAAGTGGGATTGCCATCGCTCAACGGATAAAAGCTACCCCGGGGATAACAGGCTTATCTCCCCCAAGAGTTCACATCGACGGGGAGGTTTGGCACCTCGATGTCGGCTCATCGCATCCTGGAGCTGTAGCAGGTTCCAAGGGTTGGGCTGTTCGCCCATTAAAGCGGTACGCGAGCTGGGTTCAGAACGTCGTGAGACAGTTCGGTCCCTATCCGTCGTGGGCGTAGGAAATTTGAGAGGAGCTGACCTTAGTACGAGAGGACCGGGTTGGACGGACCGCTGGTGCATCTGTTAGACTACCAAGTCTATAGCAGAGTAGCCAAGTCTGGATATGATAAACGCTGAAGGCATCTAAGCGTGAAACAGACCTCAAGATAAGATTTCCCATTCGTAAGAAGTAAGACCCCTTGCAGATTACAAGGTAGATAGGTTGGAGGTGTAAGAGTGGTAACATTCGAGCTGACCAATACTAATGGTTCGAGGGTTTGACCTAATTTAAAATGGGTTTTGTGTAGTATATTCTTTTCTTCATTGTGTTCAGTTTTGAAAGTACAATATTCCTCGATAGCTCAGCGGCAGAGCATTCGGCTGTTAACCGAAGGGTCGTAGGTTCGAACCCTACTCGGGGAGCTGTAAAATTTAGGCCCATTGGTCAAGCGGTCAAGACACCGCCCTTTCACGGCGGTAACGGGAGTTCGATTCTCCCATGGGTCATTTTGGTAATAATTTGCTTTTAGGAAACATTTGTTCTCATTAAGTGGTTGCCAAGTTAGGGCGGCATAGCCAAGTGGTAAGGCAGAGGTCTGCAACACCTTCACCACCAGTTCAAATCTGGTTGTCGCCTTTTTATTTTTTGTAGTTAATAGGGAGAGGATTTTGTATCTTCTCTTTTTTATTGCAGAAAAAAGTAAAAAGAATGAGAAAAATAACTTTTACATATATAAAAAAGTGGACAGGAATATGTAACCTGTGTTATGATAGATAATGACTACATTACTAAGGAAGTAGCTATTTAAATTATATGTTCTATTTTGAAGAATTTTTATTGAATAAATTTTATGTATGTGTTTATAAAAAACATATATTTAATAATTAATGTAAATTAATAAAATAAAATTCTTATATCATATGATTATCGAATTGGAGGAGGGACATGCCCAAGGTAATAGTATATATTGCAATGAGTTTAGATGGATATATTGCAGATGAAAATGGAGGAGTAAATTGGCTTCATGGTGATGGAAGTGATATTAAAAATATTGGTAGTTTTTTAGAATTTATAGAAACTGTAGATACTGTAATTTTAGGTTCCACAACGTAT
Organism: Candidatus Epulonipiscium viviparus; assembly: GCF_030708075.1. Taxonomy (GTDB): domain Bacteria; phylum Bacillota; class Clostridia; order Lachnospirales; family Cellulosilyticaceae; genus Epulonipiscioides; species Epulonipiscioides viviparus. The sequence continues at coordinate 1,351,440 of NZ_CP117982.1, forward strand.
GATCAAATTGTAAATGAATTGTCACCAAAAGAATGGGCATATAAAGGTAAGCAAACGTATGTTCTTACCAATAAAGAATATAATTCGAGGGAAGAAATAATATTTACAAATCAAAATATCGGAATGTTAATTGATAATATAAAAAAGAAAAATAATAAAAATATTTGGATTTGTGGTGGAGCGAATATTATTAGTCAATTTCATAATGAAAATTTGATAGATGAATATTGGATAACCATCATACCGATTATATTAGGAAACGGACTACGTCTTTTTAATGCAAAAAATATAGCAGTTAACCTAAAATTACTAGCTACTAGAAGTTATAATGGAATTGTAGATTTAAAATATAAAAAGCAATAAGATTTTGAAAGGATTTTGAAAGTGATTAGATTTGTAAAAGACACAGATATTGAAAGAATTTATAAAATTTATAGTTATTATGTAACATATACGGGAGCGAGTCTTGAAATAGAATTACCTAGTTTGGAAGAGTTTAAAAATCGTGTGAATACCATTGCTAAAACTCATTCATATATAGTATATGAATTAGAAGGAGATATTATTGGTTTTGCGTATGCGACTAAATTTATGGATAGAGAAGGGTATAAATATTCTGTTACAACTTCTATATATCTAGATCCGAGCTTTGTTGAACAAGGAATAGGAGAGTATTTATATAAAGCATTACTAGCATTGCTAAAAGTACAAGGTTTTTATACTGCTTATGCTATTATTACGTCTTCTAATAAAAAAAGTATGAAATTTCATGAAAAATTAGGCTTTACTTTAGTAGCTACAATGGAAAAAATAGGTTATAAGTTTGATGAATGGTTAGATACAGCGTATTATGTATATCCAATAAAAGACATTGAAGAACCTGCTAAAGAACTACAAGGTGTAGATACTGTTGATTTTATTAAATTTTATTAAAGAAAAGGGTCGATACTATTAAATAGTACTTGACCCTTTTTTGTTTATGAAGATTTGATATTAATAATTTTGGGATTTTGATTGCCTTGACCAATATCGATATTACTAATAATAGAAGTATTTAATGGTGCAGAATAACTAATATTGCGGCTAAATGCAAAATCTAAAGAAACAACTTCATTACCACTTGGATTTAACGAAAGATTTTTGGAACAAACTAGATCACACTCAAACCTACCACCTCTAACACGTAATCCACTATATGGGATTATATGGTTAAATTCATAATTAAATTCTTTATCAGAATTATAATTAATGATTTCTGAGTTAAATTCTCCAATTAAAATCCAACTATTAATTTTTTTATTTTCTGTCCAATCTTCAAAAGTTTTAAGCATTGACTTTACGTGAGCTGTTGATTCAGAAGTATTAGTAATAGCACGCATAGTTGCGATAGCAATATCTTCATCATACATTACAAGTACAGGGCTATCCATATTTTTAATGAGTTCTTCAAATTTAAAATCGCGTTTCAATTCTTGTTTTACCAAAATACAGATATGACAGTGTAAATTGGTAGCAGTAGGATTAGGCTTAGTTAATATACAGATATAGTTTTCATATTCTTCTTCTAGTATAAAACCAGGATTACTACGGCTACCTACTTCTTGAAGCATAAAAACATCAGGACTAATGTTTAGATCTTGCATTTTGGTAGTTAGGACGGAAAATTTTTCATTACCATTACCTTGCATATTACAACTTAGGATATACATTGTTGGAGACTCCTTTAAATAATAAATATTGAATTACTATACATTATTATGTTCAAAAATAAAAATTTTAATTATTACTTTAAAAAAAAGTTTTTATATCAAATATTGTTAATTAAACCATGAAGTTTAAATTTCTCCATGGTTGGGATATTTATTAAATATTTTTGTGAATTTTTTTCATTAATAATGGCGATGCTATTATAAAAGTAATTGCCATGACATAGAAGAAAACTAAATCAATTGAATTAAATGATGAAAAATTAAAGTACTGTTCTGTATAAGCAAGAGATGATTGATATTGCAGTTCAATAGAAGGTTGCTGAGATGTTGAAATTAGAGACTGTTCTACTGCTGAAGTATTGTTGTTAGATATCATTAATTGTGAAGATGTGAGATTGGAGTGTTCATTTGCTACTACAGAATTTGTGTTAAAATTTATGTTTCCAAGAGTAATAACAATATAAGCAGCAACAATAATTAATATTTTGGGTAGTACGTATTTGGTAATAACAGTAATGATTTTTTTAGCGGTTGCAATAATTTTTTCTTTATTGTATAAGGTATATGCACAGACTGAAAACAAAATGAAATCTGGCATGACATATGCTATCTTGTGTAATGAGGCTAAGCCAGCGTAGACTTCTAATCCATGGCCAAGAACTGCTGCATCAATAATGATGATTGGCAAAGCAATAGCAGTTTTAACAGTATACGATTTATAAGAACTGTGTGTAGATGTGAAATGAGTAAAAATAGTATTTATTTTCTCAATTATCAATTTATGGTTAATTACGAGGTAAATTAATAGTGCCATAAATGTAAAAGTTCTAATCCATTTGGCAAATAATATACCAATAATTAATTTATCAAAAATTACGACTAATAATCCTGCAATACCTAGTTTGATCAAAGTTGGTAAATAATTTTTTATAACTGCCATGTACGTACCCTCCTTTCTTTTTTATACGATTGTATTATATTCTGCAATTGTATGCTTTAGCACTGATTGAGCATTGATTTGGTAAAATAGATGAATTAGTATATTAATTTTAAGGAATGAATGTAATACTCTTACAGATGAGGTTGATTTTTGCCAAATTACATGATATATTTAAAAAAAATATAAAAGGAGATTTTATGAATTATAACTATAGCTTAATAGAAAAAAAATGGCGCAAAAAATGGGAGGAAAATCCTATCAACAAAAAAACACCTAGCAAAGAAAATTATTATTGTTTAGATATGTTTCCTTATCCTTCAGGAAATGGACTACATGTTGGGCATTGGAGAGGATATGTGTTATCGGATGTATGGTCTAGATATCAAATTTTGAATAATAAATATATACTGCATCCAATGGGATGGGATGCGTTTGGATTACCAGCTGAAAATTATGCAATTGCAAAGAAGATGCATCCGGCAATAGCGACAGCAGAGAATGTGAAAAATTTCAAAAGGCAGTTAGAAGAAATTGGAGCTATATATGATTGGGAAAAAGAGGTTAATACAACCGATCCAGAATTTTATAAATGGACACAATGGATTTTTTTAAAAATGTTTGAAAATGGGTTAGCATATGAAAAAGAAATGCCTATTAATTGGTGTCCATCTTGTAAAACAGGGCTTGCAAATGAAGAAGTTAAAGAGGGGCTTTGTGAAAGGTGTAGTAGTGTTGTGACAAAGAAAAATCTTAGGCAGTGGATGCTGAAAATTACAGCATATGCTAGTAGACTGCTGGAAGATTTAGAAAATTTAGATTGGCCTGAAAAAGTTAAGAAAATGCAAGCAGATTGGATTGGAAAAAGTTATGGTGCTGAAATTGACTTTGAAGTTGAAGGTCTAGATGATAAAATTAAAGTTTTTACTACTAGACCAGATACACTTTTTGGAGCAACCTTTATGGTATTAGCACCAGAAAATGCATTGGTAAGTAAATTAGCAACTAATGATAAAAAAGAAGAAGTTGAAAAATATGTGTTTGCTAGTAGTACAAAATCTTCTATAGATAGAATGACCGACAAAGAAAAAACTGGAGTATTTTTAGGGAGATATGCTATAAATCCGCTAAACGGAAAACGAGTACCGATTTGGATTTCCGACTATGTGCTTGTAGATTATGGTACAGGTGCAATAATGTGTGTACCTGCTCATGATGCCCGTGATTTTGAATTTGCGCAAAAATTTGATCTGCCAATAACTCCTGTAATTTCAAAAGATGGAGTAGAAATAGAATTATTAGAAGCATATACAGAAGAAGGGGTTATGATAAACTCTGAACAGTTTAATGGAATGAAATCTAGTGAAGCTAAAAATGTTATTGCAGATTATCTAGAAAAAGAGAATATTGGAAAGAAAACTACAAATTATAAGTTACGTGATTGGGTATTTTCGAGACAAAGATATTGGGGAGAGCCTATTCCAATTGTGCATTGTGATAAATGTGGTGTTGTTGGGGTTAAAGAAAGTGACCTTCCTGTAATGTTGCCTGATGTTGAAAGTTATGAACCGACTGGAACGGGTGAATCGCCGTTAGCGGCTATAACAGAGTGGGTTAATACTACTTGTCCTAAGTGTGGAGGACCCGCAAAACGCGAAACTAATACTATGCCTCAATGGGCAGGGTCTTCATGGTATTTTTTAAGATATACAGATCCTCATAATAAAAAAGAGCTTATTAGCAAAAAAGCAATGAAAGATTGGTTGCCTGTTGATATGTATGTTGGTGGAATTGAGCATGCAGTATTGCATTTATTATATGCAAGATTTTACACAAAATTTTTGCAAGATATTGGAGTGGTAGATTTTAAAGAACCATTTACAAGATTATTTAATCAAGGTATGGTTACTAAAAATGGTATTAAGATGAGCAAATCTAAAGGAAATGTGGTTTCTCCAGATGATTTAGTAAAAAATTATGGTTGTGATTCGCTTCGTATGTATGAATTGTTTATTGGACCTCCAGAGCTAGATAGTGAATGGGATGACAGAGGTATTGAAGGTGTTTATAGGTTCCTAAATAAAATATGGAGACTTGTGAGTACTAACAAAGAGATTAAACAAAATACTGATTTAGAAAGAGAACGCCATAAGCTTATTTATGACATTACTACACGTATGGAAGGCTTTAGTTTAAATACTGTAGTGAGTGGATTTATGGAGCATACTAATAATTTGCTAAATCTTCAAAAGCAATTTGGCGGAGTTGATAAAAAAACTCTTGAAACCTTAGTAATTCTTCTATCTCCAATTACTCCTCATATTGCAAGTGAATTATTTGAAATGTTGGGGCATTCTACATCTATATTTGATGAAAAGTGGCCTAAATATGATAAAAAGAAAATGGAAGATGCAGAAATCGAAATTGTTATTCAAATATCTGGAAAAATGGCAGGTAAATTGAAAGTGGCAAAAAATGAAACAGAAACAGAAATTATATCTAAGGCTAAAGAAATTGTAAAAGCAAGACTTGAAAATAAGAATATTATGAAAGAAATTTATGTACCGGGTAGACTTATAAATATTGTTGCAAAATAATAATATTTGGGGGCAATATGCCCCTTCACTATATACGAAAGGATAAATGAACATATGGTTGTTTTACAAAATAATAAGTTAACAGCGAAATTTAAACTAAAAGGTGCAGAACTTACATCTTTAGTAAATAATGAAGGAATTGAGTATATTTGGTGTGGAGACAAAACTTATTGGGAATATCAAGCACCTATTTTATTTCCAATTGTAGGTAGAATTGTAGACGATGAATATATTTATGAAAGAACAACATATCCGATGCCATCTCATGGTTTCGCAAGGCATCAAACATTTGACGTAATAGAGCAAACTGAAACAAGTGTAACTTTTGAGCTAAGGGCTTCTGAAGAAACGAAAAGAATCTATCCATTTGAATTTGTATTGAATATAATATATACATTAAATGAAGATACGCTAGATACTAAATATGTAGTGAAAAATATGGATAGTAAAAAAATGGCATTTAAAATTGGAGCTCATCCAGCAATTAGATGCCCATTACTAGAAAATGAGCAATTTGATGATTATAAAATCACATTTGATTCCGAAGAAAGTACCACAACATTTGGATGTTCAAAAAATGGTTATGCTGATGTAATCAAAAGATTTTTTAAAGGGACTACTATACATCTCTCTCATCAATTGTTACATGAGAGAGTAATTATTTTTGAAGGATTAAAAAGTAGTAAAATGACGTTGCATTCGAATAAAAATAAACATGAAGTAATTTTTGATATAACAAATTTTCCATATGTAGCATTATGGTCTCCAGATGCGCCGTTTATTTGTTTTGAACCTTGGTACGGTCATGCAGACTTTGTTCATGATAGCAAAGAGTTGATAAATAAATCGACAGCATTAAAATTAATGTCGCAGAAGCAATTTGAGTGTGTTCATAAAATAACAATTAAATAGGGTTCCAGATTTAGTAGAACCCTTAATAATCATAGCTTTATTGTAATAAATTCATTGTTGTATGGGAACGAAACTATTCTTGTCTCATTTTTATTTTGAGCATGTAAATTGACTTGATATACAGCTTGAGAGTTATAGGTTTTATAATAATAAATGCCACGATTTAAATCCATACAACTTGTATATTGTGTGTAGTCAATATCTCCTTGAGAAGTAATAAGAGCGCCTTTGGGAATAGATACATTGGCTAATATTTGAAAAAATGTTGCTTCGTTTATATCTACACTATTCTTTTGGGCAAATTCCCTAAATAAAGCGGCACGTACAAAGCGAGAAGGTGCAGTGAAATCTCCAGGAAGCCCCAAAAGACCAGTGCCATTACTAAGAGCATTTATGGCGGTGCCTTGGAGATTTAAAATTTGCTTTGGTATGAGATTAACATATTGACTCAAATTTATTCTTTGCCATAAAAAATCAGGTGAATTAGTCAAAACTCCATAGGGATTATCAAAAATTCTAGAATTTCCTTTAGTTTGTTCTAGGACTATGGTTTCTCCAGTTTTATCAGTAATTATAAAATGAAGAGGTGAATTAGGAAAACTTTCATCAAGTTGTGTGTCTACTAAGTTAATATTTGTGAGAGATGTTCTTGCCTCTTGAATAGTTTTAAAGTTACTTAGAAGCCATAATGGAAAGTTAAAAATATCTACGTTATTTTTGTTGGGGAGATTTTTTTTTGAATATACAGCATATTTGGGAAAATTGAGTCCAGCAACTCCAAGCCCTTCTTCATTAAAAGCATCTGCAAAGAGTGGAAATCCATTAAATTTTGTTGCCATTCCCAAAATTGCATATTTGGGCTCTGCCACAAGAGGAGGTTTATTAAATCTAAAATTTCTGGGAACAAAAATGATTTCTTGATTAAAAGAATATTCAAGATCGAGTGTTCTACCAAATAAATAAGTATCTTGGCTAGTCTTTAAAGTAATAGCAGTGCACATATCAGATACCCTCCTTTAAAATTAAATTTATAGTTATTATTCCCAAAGTTATTATTTTTTATCTATGTTTGTAGGTAAAAACGTAAACATTTTATCTTCAAAGGTCTGCGGACAAAGCATTAAAATAACTATATCTGGATTGACTTCATTAATATGTGTTAATAATCCATCGGGTGTATTTTTTCTAAGATCTACCATATGAACCTCGCCATATTGCAGAGATAAGAAAGGACCTAGAGGTCGTGCAAAAGAATCTCGTATTATAAATATTTTTTTGTCATTTACAGAAAAATGATTGGTGATTTTAAGATAATCAACATCCCAACCTAAATATATTTCATAAATATTAGTCTGATGAGGGACATTTAACGCTATATTTGCTTGTGTATGCATAAGAGTTTCAGAGAAAGAACCCGTTTTGTGGATATTCTTAGTGGGAATATCTATCGTAAGGTATGTATCAAATTTTGGATAAATTACAGTAAAATCATCACTACCCGCAAATGATTCACTTGTTCTAGAGCCTCGGGAACCTAAAAAGATGTTTTCGTAGGTATCACAATGATAGTTGTTAATATCTTGAAGATATGAATTAGGAATTACAGATAAAATTGGTGATATAAAGTCGGTAATCTTGGAAGTGGCCCAAAAAGCTGTTTCAATTTTATAATGATGATCAGTTTTGTAAAATAAATTATAATGGGATAATCCTTCAGCCATAATTAATTGTCGTAGATCTAGTACAGAGATATCATCAAGTTGAGAAATTAGATTATCAGCATTGCGATTAGCAAAAGTTTCATAACCAAGAGGTAGTTCAAAATCATTAGGTAATTTATGAGGTGCTTGTATATATATAAATGGTATATTTAAATTATCGAGATATTCATTAAATTTTAGTGTATTGGTGGCGTAAGGTTCAGTATCAAGTTTGGGAACAGCTTCTGTAAGATGCCCATTAGAAAGTTTGATAACTCGATTTAGTTCTTTGTGATTAAAAAGGTTAGCAATATCTGCATTTAAGTTGATATAATATTGCTTATTTATAAAATTTTCAGCAAATAATTTTTCTATATTTTGGTTGGTTTCTTTTATAGAGACATTTTCATGTTTTGCATGATTATATTGATCAAAAAACATGTCAATATTTTGATTACTAATAAAAAGTAAAATTATAAAAAATAGTATAGCGGTCATAAGATATTCCTCCATTTTAATATAATATACAGATTATGTCACATATAGATGATTTTGTCTAATTAAATCCGTTTATCCTAGTTTGCCAAAAATATAACATTATGATAAAATATTTTAAATACATGCAAAAAGGGGTGTCTAAAAGAAAAAAAATGGAAAATTTAAAATTATTGCAATTAGAGCATGATGTTATTATATTAATAGATTGTATAAATGATAGTTATCAGATTTTAATGGATACAAAAAATTATTTTGATGCCACGTTTAAAAAAGAAGGTAAGCTAAGTAAATTAAGAGTATCTGAAGAAAGAAAATTTCCAGATATGGACATTAAAGAAATCTTAGATAGAGTATTTAGTGAACAAAAAAAATTTCAAGTAAATTTTGAAAATGAAATTAGTTCGTATATACATTTATTCTTATATCTTCCTCAAAAAGAAAAATATCTTTGTTGCATACATGAAAATTATAATTTAGAAGAAAGCAGTGTGGAAAAAACATTTGAAAAAGCTAATATGAGGCAACAATTAAGCAATATGATAACTCAATTTTTTAAAAATATTTTTTTCAAATATGAGGCTGTGGAAAAAGTATTTATGTTTTATGAAGATATTTTGTTTAGTAAAGTTATTTTGGTGATTTCATATGAAGAAATATTAAGGTCAAATTTTATACACTATGATGACGTAGAAAATTTTGAAAAATTTATTCAAGGATTTACTAAATTAAAAAAAGATAATGCAGAATTTCGCTTAAAATTTAGAGGAGATAGTTATAATTGGTTTAGAATGTATTATGATATAGAATTTAATGATAATGAAGTTATAAGTGTTTTCGGAGTATTAAAGGTAATTGACGCTGAAATAAAATATAAGTATAAATCAGAACGTGATTTGCTAACAGGATTATATAACAAGCTAACAACAGAAAGACTTGTTGAAAAAGCTCTCAATTATAGTACGGCAAATAGTTATTTGATCATGATAGATGTGGATAATTTTAAAGCTATAAATGATAATTTAGGACATATTTTTGGAGATGCAGTATTAATTAATTTAGCTGATAGTCTAAAATCTATTTTTCACCAAATTGATATAATAGGGAGGATTGGAGGTGACGAATTTTTAGTATATACAAAGCATGTTGAATCTACAGACAGTTTGTGTACGATACTTGAAAAAATTTGCAAGGCTTTTAATCAGAAATATTTAGATGGATATATGGAGCATGAAATATCAAGTAGTATAGGAGTAAGTCGATTTGGAAAAGATGGAGTGACTTTTGGTGAACTTGCAAATAAGGTAGATATTGCTATGTATCAGGCGAAAAATGCAGGTAAAAATCGGTACGTAATTTATAATGAGATGGAGTATGATGATAGTCTGATAATAGAGGGAACGCATTTTAACTCTATGAAAAGAATTTCTTCACATTTTATAGATATTGATATTTGCTTTAACCTATTTAATGTTTTTTATGGTGAAAAAAATCCTATTGAATGTTTAGATAAAATAATGAATATATTGGGAAATCAATATGATATTGACAGAGTATATATTTTTAAAGTTAATAAAGCATTAGGAAAAAGTATGTTTAAGTATGAATGGGTCAATGGAAAATCTGATGACATGCCAGCTCTTCCCAGAGAGATACCGTTATCTCTAATTCAACCAATTTTAAATTTATATGACGAAGGAGGAATTTTCTATTTTGATTCTTCTATGGAATTTGGAGAAGAGTTTTGGGCGGGAATGCCATATAGAGACATTAAATCTATGCTACATTGTTCAGTAAATATAGATGAAAATTTTATGTTAACAATAGGATTTGATAGATATACACCACAGATTCAATGGACCCAAAAAAGTATTAATACTCTGGTTTTTTTGGCCAAAACAGTAGGAGTGTATTTGTTGGGACTTGGAAATTTGAAATTCTTTTTAGAAAGAGGTGATGCGTAGGTGTTTGATGACTTAAAAGGAGATGAATTATTTCTGCATATTCATGACGCCATTGCTATTTTAGATGAAAAAAAGGTCATTACAAAATTTTGATTGATAAAATAGAATATTTTGTTAAGATGCCACCAATAGGTAAATTGGATACATTTCTTATTGCTCAAGACAATAGTGTATCTAGCAATAAAACACTGCATTTAAAAACGAATTTAGGATATTTAAGTGAAAAGAAATTAAATTTTAATGTATTAAAAAATGATGAAAAATTTTTGATAACTTTATATTTTATTCCTAAACAGGAAATATACGTTTATTGTGTAGATCATTTAAATGAAGATTTTGTGGTAATAGGCTCATCGAAGACTAAAAAGAAAGTTAGTTATTCTATGACTAATGTTATGTTTACTTTAAATGAAAATGCATTTTTTACGTTTGATATTGCAAAGAATGAATTTGTTTTTTATCGCGATTTTTTAATGCATAATGCATACAAAACTATCCCCTTAGTAGAATTTTATACTAAAGGATTGGTAGAGAAAGATGTAGAAATTTTTAGCGAATTTATTAAAAGTATGAAAAGAGGAGAACAGTCAATTTATGAGTTTAGACTGAAAACTAATAGTAATACTATGCCGTGGATTAGTATAGCGTATGATATAGAGTTCGAAAATGGAAAGCCTACAAAAATTTTTGGTGTAATTAAAGATATCGATGCAGAGGTTAGATATAAATTTAACTCGGAACGAGATTTGCTAACTGGTTGCTATAATAAAGTGACAAGTATAGAGTTAGTAGAATATATCTTAAAAAATGATTATGCAAAGGGAACGTGCTATTTAATAATAATTGATATCGATAATTTTAAGGCAATTAATGACAATATGGGGCATTCTTATGGAGACATAGTACTGACATCTTTGGCAGAGCGATTGAAAAATATTTTTAGAAGCGGAGATGTTATTGCACGAATTGGCGGCGATGAATTTATGGTGTTTTTGAAAAATCTTAAAGACGAACAAGTCTTAAAAGAACGGCTGAATGCAATTTTACATGCATTTAATAATGTATATTTTGATGGAGTTAATAAATATGAAATTTCTAGCAGTATAGGAGTATCGTCGTATAGTCGAGATGGAAATAATTTTGCAACGTTATTTAATAAAGCAGACATAGCCATGTATAATGCAAAGCAAGGTGGCAAAAATCAATATTGTATATACAAAGAAAATATGAAAGCGAAAAATACTGATTTACAAAATACAGGCATTGATTCAATCAAAAGAAATAGTGCGCAGTTTATTGATGCGGCTGTATGTTTCGAAGTTTTTAAAATGTTATGTGAAAGTGAGTTAAAAGAAAAGGTGATTTTAAGAATATTTGAATATATAGGAAAGCTATTTCATATGGATCGATGCTATATTATGAAATATGATGAGGAATTACAAGTGTATAAGCACACCTATCAATGGTGTAATGAAGGAATAGAAAAATCTAAATTTGATACTGTGGACGAAAGTTATATTAAGGAGCTAGTAGCATTGTATGGCGAACAAGGTATAGGTATTTTTTCTAATACTCAAGAAGCTCCAGAATGTTTAGTGGAGGTATGTATAGACGATAATATTATATCAATGCTAAATTGTGCAATCGAAAAAATGGACAAAGTTCAATTGATTGCTGGATATGACAGGTGTACTAAAAATCATGAGTGGAATCAAAAAATGATTAATACGCTAATATATATTTCTAAAATTATAGGGGTATATTTGACAAGCGAAAAAATTGCAATGAATCAAAGTATACCCCTCACAAATGGAGAGGTGTAAAATTAACTTATGGTAAGTGTTTGCCAGCAGCTGTGTATAGCCTATACCATTCTTCTCGAGTAAGAGTAATCTGAGAAGCTTTAGCAATGTTTTGGAGTCGTTCGAAATTTGTGGTCCCAACAATGGTTTGAATCTTTGCAGGATGTCTTAAAATCCAGGCAACAGCGATCGCACTATTAGAAACAGAATATTTTTGCGTTAGTTCATAAATTACAGAATTTAATAAACTATATTCCGGATTATCAAGGAAAGTGCCACTAATAAAACCTTTTTGAAATGGTGACCATGCTTGAATGGTAATATTATTTAATCTGCAATAGTCTAGGATGCTTCCATCTCTATTAATTCCGGCATCAAAGCTTGTATTTACATTTAAACCAGAATCAATTATCTTACATTCAGGAATACTCAGTTGCAGCTGATTTATAGCCATTTTTTGACTACAATATTGGTTTAAGAGTTGGATTTGATAAGCATTAAAGTTGCTAACACCAAAATATTTTACCTTGCCAGATTTTTTGAGCTCATCAAAAGTTTCGGCAACTTCTTCTGGTTCGATTAATGCATCAGGACGATGGAGCAATAATATGTCTAAATAATCAGTTTGGAGGTTTTTAAGACTATTGTCAACAGAATAAATTATATGCTCTTTTGAAGCTTCATATAGTCCTTTTTTTATACAACATTTGCTTTGTAATATCATTTTTTCTCTGATAGAACTATTCATTTCGATTGCTTGGGAAAAAAATTTTTCTGCTTCACCGGCACCATATATATCAGCATGATCAAAAAAATTGATGCCTTCGTCCAATGCTGTTTGTATTAACCTTTGCGCATCAGATTGAGATAAGCGATTAATTCTCATACAGCCTAAAGCAATTTCTGGTACTTCTAAGTTGATTTCCTTAATTAAGATTTTTTTCATAATGTGCTCCAAGTTTTATAAAATTTTATACCTATCTATAACTTATCATTCATTATAGGTAATAGTCAAGCCGCCTTGACAAATAAAAATTGGATTGCTATACTGAATTTTAGCAAACGATTATTTTTTTATGAATATTTTGTATTAATTTAGGAGGGTTTTTATGTCATTAATTGGAAAAGAGATTGTAGAATTTAGTGCAAAAGCATATTATCAAAATCAATTTAAAGATATTGAAAAACTAGATACGTTAGGTAAATGGAACGTATTCTTTTTTTATCCTGCAGATTTTACATTTATATGTCCTACAGAACTAGAAGATCTTGCTAATAAATATCCAGAGTTTAGATCAATAGGTTGCGAAATATACTCCGTATCTTGTGATACGCATTTTGTTCATAAAGCATGGCATTCAGCGTCGCCAACTATTAAAAAAATTGAATATCCAATGCTTGCCGACCCAACAGGGTATTTAGCTCGTAGCTTCGATGTTTATATTGAAGAGGATGGGATGGCAGAGCGTGGAACTTTTATCGTAAATCCACAAGGAAAAATTGTAGCGTATGAAATTTTGGCTGGTAATATAGGTAGAAATTCTGACGAACTTTTAAGACGTGTTCAGGCTCTGCAATATGTTTATAAGCATGGAGACGAAGTTTGTCCAGCTAAATGGGAGGTTGGAAGTAAAACTCTAAAACCCAGCCTTGATTTAGTGGGATTGTTATAAGCAAATAAAATACATTTAGCTTTGGGGCTAAGTGTATTTTTTTTAGAAAGGATAACTAGAATGGAAAAAAATTATGACGATATGTATGACATGATAATTGTAGGAGGAGGGCCTGCGGGGCTCAGTGCAGCGATATATATGTCTAGAGCAAAGTATAAAACTTTAGTTCTTGAAAAAGAGAAGTTTGGTGGTCAAATTGTAATCACATCCGAAATAGTGAATTATCCTGGGGTACTTTCTACAAGTGGAACTAAATTAACTCAAGATATGCAAAAACAAGCTGAGTCTTTTGGGACAGAGTTTAAGTTAGAAGAAGTTATTGGATTAGATATGTCTGGAGATATAAAAATTGTTAAGACCAATATTAGAGAGTATAGAACTTTTGGAATAATTTTGGCACTGGGTGCTTATCCACGACAAATAGGATTTAAGGGTGAAAAGGAATATAAAGGAAGAGGAGTTGCATATTGCGCGACTTGCGATGGAGAATTTTTTACCGACATGCCTATATATGTTATAGGAGGAGGTCTAGCATCAGTTCAAGAAGGTGCCTTTTTAACCAAATATTCAAATAATGTACAAATAATCGTTAGAAAATCTGAATTTAATGTGCCCAAAATAATTAGTGATGAAGTATTGAAAAATCCAAAAATCAAAGTTCACTTTAATACAGAAGTAAAAGAAATTTGGGGAGATAATATCCTAAAAGCAATTCGACTGATTAACAATAAAACAGGTGAAGAAAGAGTAGAAAAAAATAATGGAGGCATAGGGGTCTTTGTGTTTGCTGGGTACGCACCAAATACCGAATGGCTAGATAAAAGCATCGAAAAAGATGAAGGTTATATTATAACCAATATGCAGCAAGAAACGAATGTGGCAGGTGTGTATGCTGCAGGAGATGTATGTATAAAAGAATTGCGCCAAGTGGTAACAGCAGTATCAAATGGAGCAACTGCTGCTGTAGCTGCGGAAAAATATATAACCGCGATGCATGAAAAACTGGGTATCCCGGCATTTACTTTAACAACAACGAGATCCAAAAAAGTCTTAAATCCAGCAATAACACAGATGGATGATGCATTTTTGAGTCAAGAAATGATTGATCAATTGGTTCCTGTTTTTGAAAAATTTGAAAATAAGGTTATTATAAATGCTGTGTTAAACGAAAGCTCTTTGGCACTAGAGATGTCAAGTTTAATGGATGAAATAGACCATCTTTCCGATAAATTGGTTGCAACAAAAAGTCAGGCAAATAAAGAAGAAATGGCACCATATTTAGAGTTATTGTATGCCGATGGGACTCCTAGTGGAATTAAATTTTATTCAATGCCAGGTGGACATGAGTTTAATTCATTTATAATCAGCTTATATAATATTGCAGGGCCAGGAAAAACAATTTCAGCGGAAGATGAAGCCAAGGCAAAATCCTTAAAGTCAAAAACCAACATAAAAGTGTTGATTTCACTGCATTGTACCATGTGTCCAGATGTTGTTATGGCAGTAGGAAAAATTGCCACATTAAATCCATATATAAAAACTCAGATTATTGATATTGCACATTTCAATGATCTAAAAAATAAATATAATGTAATGAGTGTTCCTTGCATGGTAATTGATGATAAAGAAGTTTATTTTGGACGTAAAACTATTACACAAATTTTAAATATATTAAGTGAAGTGTAGGCTTGTTCAAAAACAAAATTCGCAGCTGGTTGGTCTGCGATAAAATTATTAATATAATATTAAAAATAATTCTATGATAAAAATTACACCACTAAGTATAGTGCTTATAATAGCAAGCAATTTGTGCTTATTAGCCAAGTTATCGATAGCTATTAATAAACCGAGTATTCCTAGGCATATTAAATTGACATGATTTGCAAAAGACAAACGTTGCAACAAAACAGATGGATCACTAGTAATTAAAGTTAAAGTCGAATAAAATACTGAAATAAGTCCTAGTAAAGTAGCGGTAAATTTGAGTTCCATATAGAGACCTCCACTCCAGTGTTAATATGATTCTGATATATTATAGTATTCAATTCGGCTTTTTGTTACAAAAATTTAAAAAACTATAGAAAAAAATGCTGTGATAAAAGCTAAAGTTCCGACTAATATATTAAAAATTCCAATTATAAATTGAGACTTATTGAAGACACCTTTGGCAATAACAAAATTTAATATTCCTAATGCTATTAAGTTTATGTGATTGGCGGTGTCTTCGTTCAAAAAAGTATTAAAGCCAAATATGGATAATCCAGCAAAAGTTACTATAAAAATTATAGAGATTATTTTTAAAAAATGTAAACTCATGTTAATCCTCCGTAAATAATAATACTTATTTATAGTATAGTATTAAAATAATTTTTTTGTGATCAAAGTGTGTTACCATTCGAGATTGTCAAAAAATATAGTCCATTCATTTTTAAGATTTTCCCATGAAATTTTAAAAGCTTCCCAATCGGATTTCCATTCTGTTTTAAAAGCTTCCCAAGCAGTGTCCCAACCATCTTCAGCCAGATTCCAAATATCATCATCTTCTAATGCTTCTAAGTTTGGATTATATGTACTGACACTATAGGTATCATCAGTATTTAAATCATTTTCGGCAGTGTCCCAATTATTGGTGTATATAAAATCTTCAGTAATTGCTGGAATTACAGGAGTGATGGGTTTTTTGGTGAGAATTGCGTGACCATCTAAATTCATGTTACTAGAAATGACGGCGCCGGTTTGTGCATCTAATGTACACCTATAAAATTGGTATAAGGCCAATGAAGAAATGTCAGTATTGATAATGGGAGCAAAAAATTCTATGTCTATTTCTAGAGTGTTTGGATTTAATTCTACTTTGGAGAAAGACAGTTCTGATATATCTGTTTTTACATATGCTGCACTGATTGTCTTTGCAGTTTCGGCAGAAATGATACGATTAGAGGGAGTAGCGGCCAGGGTGCTCAGCGTTGTTGTTAAACACATTACTGCAATAAGAAACATTTTTTTCATAATTATCACTCCGATATAAAGTTAATGTCATTAGTGATCTAGATTAAGTCCAGCAGTTACTATATTAACTATTGCTGAAAATTAAATTCAACCATTTTTTTTAAAGAAATTTTGCATTAAATGTTAGTCTGAAGATCAATCCCAAACATCTTCTAAGTCATCCCAAGCATCTTCCCAGCTATCCAAGGTGTCGTCCCAATTATCTTCTAAGCTGTCCCAAGAATCTTCCCAGCTATCAAAGGTGTCGTCCCAATTATCTTCCCAGCTATCCCAAATATCTTCCCAGTCATCCAAATTATCTTCCCAGGTATCTTCCCATTCATCTAATGTATCATCCAAAGAATCGTCCCAGTTGTCTTCCCAGGTATCCCAAGTGTTATCCCAATTGCTTTCCAAGTCGTCCAAAGCATCTCCCCAGGCATCTTCCCAGTCGTTCCAATTATTTTCCCAGTCATCCAATGTATCATCTAAAGCATATTCCCACTTATCCAAGGCCTGATCCAAGATGTCGTCCCAGTTTTTATCATCATTAAAATTTTCGATATCTGCATCGACGGAAATAATGTCTCCAGTAAAAGCGTTTAATGTATAATCATATTCTTTATATGTTGATAGACCGTTGATTGTCGTTGCTACAAAAAATTCTACTTCAATTTCTGCATCATCCCTATCAAGTTCGGTTTTAACAAATGTTGCATCTGCTGCAGTTACGCGTGCATGGGCAAGAGCGATTTGTTTAGCGGTTGATTCGCTGATGTACTTGGTTCCTGCGATATTGTTAGAGCTATCGAAGTTATCGTCAACACCATCCCAATCTGCATCACTGATGTGATTGTTAAACTCTTCTATGTCTGTATCTTTGGAGAGAATTGCACCTGTGAAAGCGTTTAAATTATAGTCATACTCTTGATAAACAGGTACCCCATTGATGATAGATGGTACAAAAAATTCTACATCAATTTCGGGTTTTCCGTCTTCGATGTCAAGGGCTGTTTTAACAAAAATGGCATCAGAAGCATTTACGCCGGCATCAGACAATACGATTGCTTTTGCTAGAGATTTGCTGATATATCCTGCAGTACTTCCAGCTGCTGCCATTACGGTAGAGCTCATTGCTAGCGCTAGTGCTACAACTAAAAATTTCTTATTCATATATCACCTCGCGAAGTTTTCAAATTATATATTAATGGATACACCTGCTATTGTAGCAGGCATAATTTTCTAGTCATCCCAGTCGTCGTCCCAGTCATCATCGTCATCATCGTCGTCGTATCGATCATCCCAGTCATCATCGTCGTCATCGTATCGGTCGTCCCAGTCATCATCGTCGTCATCGTATCGATCATCCCAGTCATCATCGTCGTCATCGTATCGGTCGTCCCAGTCATCATCGTCGTCATCGTATCGGTCGTCCCAGTCGTCATCGTCGTCATCGTCATCGTATCGGTCGTCCCAGTCGTCATCGTCGTCATCGTATCGGTCGTCCCAGTCATCATCGTCGTCGTCGTATCGGTCATCAGTCATCATCGTCGTCATCGTCCCAGTCGTATCGATCGTCATCGTCCCAGTCATCATCATCTTTGTCATTGAAATTTTCGATATCTATATCGGCAGAAAGAATGGCTCCAGTGATAGCGTTTAAGTTATAGTCGTATTCCTTATATGTTGGTATACCGTTAATAGTGGTTTTGACAAAAAATTCTACTTCAATTTCTGCATCATCCCTATCAAGTTCGGTTTTGACAAATGTTGCATCTGCTGCATTTATGCGTGCATGAGCAAGAGCGATTTGTTTAGCGTTTGATTCGCTGATGTACTTGGTGTTTGCGTTATTATTATAGTCATCAAATCTGTCATCAACACCATCCCAGTCCGTATCAACTGTATAATCATTAAACCCTTCTATGTCCACATCTCTAGAAATAATTTCGCCTGTGAAAGCGTTTAAATCATAGTCATATTCTTTGTAGACAGGTATTCCGCTTACGGTAGATTGTACAAAAAATTCGATGTCGATTTCGTGCTTGCCGTTTTCGGTGTCAATTTCTGTTTTAACAAATGTGGCATCGGAAGCATTTACGCCGGCATTAGACAACGCAATGGATTTTGCTTGAGATTTGCTGATATATCCTGCAGTACTTCCAGCTGCTGCGAACACGGTAGAGCTCATTGCTAGTGCTAGTGCTACAACTAAAAATTTCTTATTCATATTATCACCTCATTAAATTATCAAAGTACATGGCGCAAAAAAATATTTAATACCATGTAATATATTAATATATGTAACTTGTGTTAAGAACAATACTATTTTGAAATTTATTAATGCGAAAAAAATAATTTGTAATCGATAAGTAATATTAAAGCTGATTAAAAAAAATCAATAAATCAGATTATTCTACTTGTTTTATTTAATTTTAAAATATATAATAAGCATATAATTTTAGATAAAAGGGGGCAATATTGTGTTACAAGAATGTTTTGTAGAGGTATTTAATAAAGAGCCAGAAGTAATTTATTTTTCGCCAGGAAGAATTAATTTGATAGGTGAGCATATCGACTATAATGGTGGATTAGTATTTCCGTGTCCAATTACATTAGGGACCTATGCTGCTGTTGCAAGACGTGACGACAAAACTGTTAGATGCTACTCGAAAAATTTTGAAGACCTAGGTATCATAGAATTTAATTTAGATCACCTGGATTATGATAAAAAAGATAATTGGACGAATTATGCTAAAGGTGTAGCCAAATTTTTATTGGAAAAGTATCCAGAAATTAATAGCGGATTTGATGCCGTAGTTTATGGAAATATTCCAAACGGCTCGGGGCTTTCTTCATCAGCATCTCTAGAATTGCTAATTATCCAAATATTTAAATCGTTATTTAACTTGCCGATTACAGAAGTAGAGGCAGCATTGCTAGGCAAAAAAGTGGAAAATGAATATATTGGTGTAAATAGTGGAATTATGGATCAGTTTGCGATTTCTCTAGGCAAAAAAGATAAGGCTATTCTGCTAGATTGCAACTCCCTGGATTTCACATATATTCCAGTAGATATGCCTACCACAAAAATCGTAATTATGAACACAAATAAGCGCCGTGAGCTTGCAGACTCAAAATATAACGAACGAAGAGCAGAGTGTGAAAGCGCGTTGGCGAAGCTCCAATCTAAAGTTAACGCAAAGAACCTATGTGAAATTGATTTGGCAGATTTAAAAGCAAACAAAGATCTTCTTACCGAAAATGAATATAAACGAGCATGTCATGCCATTACAGAAAACATTCGAACAAAAGCCTCGGCAGAAGCCTTTAAAAATAATGATTTGGTAGAATTCGGAAAATTGCTCAATGCTTCTCATAAATCACTAAAAGAAGATTATGAAGTAACTGGAATAGAACTTGATACCTTGGTTGCTGCAGCGCAAGAACAGCCTGGCACATTGGGCGCACGAATGACAGGGGCAGGGTTTGGCGGATGTTCTCTTGCTATTGTAGAAAACGATAAAATAGAAGCGTTTGTAGAGAATGTGGGGAAAGCATACCTCGACAAGATTGGATATGCGGCAGATTTTTATATTGCCAAAATTGGTGATGGACCAACAAAAGTAGAAGATACAAAAAATATAATTTGATGGAGGAGTTTATGAAAATTTTAGTAGTAGGTGGAGCTGGATACATTGGTTCTCATGCAGTGCGAAATTTATTGAGAGAAGGTTTTGATGTCGCAGTTGTTGATAGCTTGCAAACAGGATTTAGAGCATCAGTGCCAGAAGGAGTACCCTTTTATCAGGTAGATATACGAGATACAGCAGCGCTAGAGGAAGTCTTCGAAAAGGAACAAGTTGATGGGGTGATGCACTTTGCCGCAAACTCACTAGTAGGAGAGTCGATGGAAAAGCCGCTTAAGTATTATAGCAATAACGTGGGTGGTGCCGAGAGTCTATTGTCTGCTATGATAAAATTTGGTGTAAAATATATTGTATTTAGCTCAACGGCAGCGACATATGGCGATGTTAAGATAATGCCAATTACAGAAGAGACGCCAACAGCCCCAACGAACACTTATGGCGAGACCAAGTTGGCAATAGAAAAAATGCTTAAGTGGACTAGCGTAGCGCACGATCTAAATTACGTTTGCTTGAGATATTTTAATGTTGCAGGCGCAGATGCCGAAGGTGGAATAGGTGAGGCGCACAATCCAGAAACGCATCTAATACCAATCATATTGCAAGTGCCACGCAACCAAAGGGAGTATATCACGATATTTGGAGATGATTATGATACTGCAGATGGCACATGCGTGCGAGACTATATTTATATCACAGACTTGATTGCAGCCCATATTTTGGCAATGAAATATTTGATGGCTGGTGGCGAAAACAATATCTTCAATTTGGGCAGTAGCACGGGATACTCTGTAAACGAAATGATAGAAGCCGCAAGAGAAGTAACGGGGCATCCAATTCCATTGGTCTATGGCGAAAGACGAGCGGGAGATCCAGCATCGTTGATCGCATCATCGGCCAAAGCAAAAGAAATCTTGGGCTGGGAACCAAAAACTACAAATGTAAAAGAAATTATATCAACCGCGTGGGCATGGCATAAGGCGCATCCAAATGGATATGAAAAGGAGTAAAATATGTTAATAGAGAGACTAATTGCGATAAGTTTAGAAAATGGACTTATCACAACAGATGATATAATGTACGTGAGAAATAGACTGTTAGCTATTCTAAAAAAAGACGAGCCAGATGCTGTAGAGGAAGTATGTATATTAAATTTATACGAAACACTTGATGCAATTTGTGACGAAGCCGTTGCTGCGAAAATAATAGAAGACAACGCTGCAGCGAGGGACATCTTTGCTTCTGTAGTGATGAACGTATTTCTCGACAAGCCTTCTGTGGTTAACGCCAAATTTTGGAATCTATATGCAACAGATCGCAAGATAGCGACAGATTGGTTCTACAATCAAAGTAAAAGTTGTAACTATATAAAAGTTGATAGAATCGCGAAGAATAAAATATACAGCGCCAGTTCCAAATATGGAGATTTAGTTTTAACGATAAATCTGTCAAAGCCAGAAAAAGATCCAAAACAAATAGCATTGGAGAAGCTGGCTCCTAGTTCATCATATCCTAAATGCTTGCTATGTGCGGAAAACGAAGGGTACGAAGGACGTATAAATCACCCAGATCGTGCAAACCATAGAATGATAAGGATGAACTTAAATAACAGAGAATGGTGTATGCAATACTCACCATATTTATATTATAATGAACATTGCATTGTCTTATCTACAAGCCACATTCCGATGCAAATTAACGAAGAGACATTCAAGACACTTCTAGATTTTACGACAGAGCTTCCACACTATTTTATAGGATCTAATGCGGATTTGCCAATTGTGGGTGGGTCAATATTATCACACGAACACTATCAAGGCGGAAATTTTGTGTTTCCGATGACTAACGCTAGCAAGCTGTTTGATATTGAAATAGCAGAAGCTGACATGACCGCACAAGCAATAAACTGGCCGCTTTCAACCATTAGATTGCAAAGCAAAAACAAGGCGACGCTAGTAAAAGTGTGCGCAAGAATTTTAAATAAATGGCGAGGATATAGTGACCCAACTCAAGACATACTTTCGCATTCTGAAGATATACCACATAACACAATAACCCCGATTTGTCGCAGACGTGGAGAAAATTATGAAATGGACCTGGTGTTGCGTAACAATAGGCAAACTGCAGAGTTTCCAGATGGAATTTTTCATCCGCATCAAGATGTTCATCATATTAAAAAAGAAAACATTGGCTTAATAGAAGTGATGGGGCTTGCGGTATTGCCGGGTCGATTGCTAGAAGAGCTCGATGCAGTAAAGTCGTATATTGCCGGAGAAGCTGCCGAAGTCGCAGAATATCACAAAGGATGGGCAACAGAACTAAAAGTTCAATACTCTGCCAATGCCGATCTAGAAGCATATGTGATAAAAGCACTAGGAGATAAATTTAGCCGAGTATTAGAAGACGCAGGCGTGTTTAAATTGACAGATTCAGGTATAAATGCATTCAAAAAATTTGCAGAATCAATAAATCAATAAATAAGCAAAAGCATAAAATGAAAATGGTTACAAAAGTATTTGCCACACTAGCAATTGAAAAGCACTTATGGAGGTAATAATATTAAAAATAAGGAGAATATCTATGAAGATAAATGATAAAGAGGTTGAAGTGATTACCTTAACTAATGAAAACAATATGAGTGTAGAAATATTGAACTTAGGTGGAATTATAACCAAAATTATGGTGCCAGATAAAAATGGAAAACTGGAAAACGTTGTTCTAGGATATGAAGATTACCAAGAATATGGAAAAAATCAAGGATATCTTGGAACATTGATTGGCAGAACCAGTGGGAGAATTGGTGGGGCAAATTTTGTGCTAGATGGAATAACATATAAATTGCCTGAAAATAATAATGGAAACTGTTTGCATGGAGGAATTTACGGATTTGATAAAAAGATTTGGGCAATCGAAAACCTAGAAAACAACAGTGTAACATTGAGTTTGGTAAGTCCAGATGGAGAAGAAGGCTTTCCGGGAGAAGTTCATGTTAGCGTCATTTATACATTGGCAGAAGACAATTCACTGTCTATTACGTATACCGGACAAACCGATAAAAAAACTTTATTAAATCTTACAAATCATAGCTATTTTAATTTATCTGGCGATGCAAAGACAGACGTGTTAAATCATGAACTGACGCTAAAGTCCAAGTTGGTTGCAGAAGGCGATGAGTTTTTGATTCCAACGGGAAATTTGATAGATGTAAATGAGGTGGCAGCATTTGATTTTAGAACACCCAAAAAAATCGGAAAAGATATAGATGATCCAGCGTTGGCTTTAGCTTCGGGATACGATCATCCATTTATATTGGAAAAGGGAGAGGGTCTCAAAAAAGATTGCGTTGTTATGACATGTCAAGAAAGTGGCAGAAAGATGACAATGGATACCACCTATGATGCGGTAGTTATTTATACGTCTAATTTTCCAAATCACAAAAAGCTAATAGGCGGCAATTCGTTTGAAGCCCGCGATGGTATTTGTTTCGAAGCTCAGCAGTTACCAATCGGAAGAGATGACTGCAACAAATGTGATAGCATCCTAAAGAGCGACCAAGAGTATAATCACACAACTATATATAGATTTAGCAATATCTAATATCAATAATCAATAGTCCCAAGATTCTAGTAGATTACTAGCAATACTGGGGCTTTTTTTGCGTTTTATGGAAAATTTTTATAATTTTTTCCTAAATTTTGTATAAAGAAAGCCACATTTCCATATCATAACACAATATATATATAAATTATAAAGGAGGTCTCAACGTGGTATTAGGGGTAGACGGTGGAAACACCAAAACGGATTATTTTTTGTTCACCAATGATGGAAAGTTGGTATCACATATTAGAGCTGGCACGTGTTCTCACGAAAGACTTGCTGATAGCTTTAATGGTTCGTTTAGAGTTATACGAGAGCATATAGACCGCCTGCTTAAGCAATCTAGTGTGGATTATAGCGAAGTAGAAGTGGGAGTTTTTGGATTGGCGGGAGTTGATACCAAAAGTCAGCGTGAGGCACTTCAAGAAAAATTATCTAGGCTAAATATAAATAAAATAATTGTTGATAACGATGGTTTTTTGGGAATAAAGGCCGCTAGCGATGATGGAACAGGAGTTTGTTCTATTAACGGAACTGGTACGGTAACTGTAGGAATTGATTCGCAAGGAAATAGACTACAAGTAGGAGGCATTGGAGACATTGTAGGAGATGACGCAGGAGGAGCATTTATTACACGTCTGGCAATACGATGCGCATATAGCAGTGTGTTTAGATGCGGACAAAAGACGGAGTTTACGCAACGGGTGCTTAAGTTACTGCAATGTAGTGATGAAAAGCTGGAGCTTCTAGATGCTATTTCAGATTTATATAAGAGGCCGATAGTGCACTTGCCGTTTATTCAGTTGATGTTTGAGTATGCAGAAGCGGGAGATGCTGTTGCGGTAAAAGCGATAGATCACATAGCTTATGAGCTTGCTTGTTCGGTAGCTGGATGCATTGGCAAATTGAAGTTTGAAGATCGAGCAAAGGTGATTTTGGCCGGGTCTGTGTGGGTTAGACCAAAGTCAGATGTCCTAAGAGACACATTTAAGAAATATGTAACTAAATTAACCAATATAAAAATCGAATATATAACTTTAGTTGTACCACCCGGAATAGGAGCGATTTTGTGGGCCCTAGAAGAGCAATGCGGAAAATCGTTAAACAAACACATAAGGGATAATATTATTAGAGAAATGGAGCGCATTTATGGAAATTAAACAATTAAATTTGGCTGGGCTAACAACAGAAGCTAACAATCAAGATACGATAAATATCGATTCTGTCTCAACACTAGAACTAGTGAAGCTGATTAATGCGCAAGATAGGTTGGTGGCGCAAGCTGTAGGAAAAGAAGCCGATAAGATTGCGACAGCAGTTGAGTATATTACAGATGCGTTTAAAAAAGGTGGCAGGTTATTTTATTTTGGTGCGGGCACCAGCGGAAGGTTAGGCGTGTTGGATGCGTCGGAATGTACGCCAACTTTTGGTACCGATCCAGAAATGGTTCAGGGTTATATAGCTGGAGGAGACGCCGCATTGAGAAATCCTGTAGAAGGCGCCGAAGATAGCTTTATCGATGGAGTTAATATAGTTGAAAAACTGGCCATTACCGAAAAGGATGTAGTTGTAGGCATTACTGCAAGTGGGCGCACAAAATACGTATTGGGTGCAATTTCTGCTGCAAACAAATTAGGATGCGTAACAGTTGGTGTATGCAACAATGCGAATTCGGAGTTACATTCGGTAACAAAAATTACTATTGCACCAGATGTTGGCCCAGAAGTAGTTCAAGGTTCCACAAGAATGAAATCTGGAACGTCGCAAAAGCTGGTACTGAATATGTTAACAACGGGAAGCATGATTAAACTGGGAAAAGTGTATAAAAATTATATGGTGGATATGAAGCCAAGTAACGAAAAATTATTAGATAGGGCAGTGAGGCTGGTGATGCAAACAACAGGTTGCGAGCAGAGCATCGCGATGTCCACGCTAAGCCAATGTAACTTTCATGTTAAGATTGCTATCGTAATGATTATGTTAAGCTGTGATAGAGATAAAGCTGTAGAGTTATTGGAAAATTCTGGAGGATATGTGCGGTCTGCGATAGAAGAGTAGATGAATGGGAGAGATCTATATGAAAAAAATAGGATTGGCTCTTTTTACAATGATGATATCGTTGATTATTGTGTTCATTGTGATTCAGTTTATGCCTGGAGATCCGGTAGATATTCTTGCACAAGAAATGGTTCGAACAGAAGCGCTTCCATATGATTTAGCATATGAAAGGGCTATTGCTCAATTAAATTATGATCCATCTGAGCCCATATGGGAAAGATTTATAGATTATATTGTTGGAATTTTTACGGGAAATTTGGGAATTTCGATGGCATATAAAAAGCCTGTCACCGAAATCGTTGCAGGAGCATTGCCGTGGACTATGTTAATATTAAGTATATCACTTCTATTTTCATTTACAATCGGAATATTGCTAGGCATATATATCGCTTGGAAGCGCAAAAAGACTTTGAATGTGGTAGTAACCGTATATCAATCAATTTTTGGTTCAATTCCAGACTATATCGTGGCATATATTTTAGTATTTATCTTTGCAGTCTCGCTCGGGTGGCTGCCATCTAAAGGAGCATACAGCTCAGACGTTGTAGTTGGTTTTAACGCACCGTTTATTTTGGATATTCTTCAACATGCAGTATTGCCAGTGCTTGCCTATTTTGTAACAACAGTATCTACCTGGATTGTTGCTATGAAAGCAAACGCGTTGATGATATTAGGTGAAGACTATATCACATATGCAGAAGTTCGGGGGCTGCCCAAAAGGCGAATACTCATTCATTATTTAGGGAGAAACGCAATCTTGCCTATGGTAACAAGTCTTGCCGTATCATTCGGGTTGATGTTTGGTGGATCTCCTTTAATCGAAAATTTGTTTCTGTATCCGGGTGTTGGATTTTATTTGAGTGTGGCGATCAGCAGGCGCGATTTTCCGCTAATGCAAGGAATGTTTTTGGTTATCATTGTTATGGTTGTGGTTTCTAGTTTGCTTGCAGAATTTTTGTATACGATTTTAAATCCAAGGTTAAGAGGGCAATAAGGAGATAATTTATGGAAGAGAATTTGGATAATGCTCGGCAAGTGAATTTTCATCGTGAAAATGGCTTTAAAAGTTTCATTAGAATTATGTGGAATAATAAGATGTCGCGAATTGGACTGATCATTTTAACTGCGTTTTTGCTTATAGCGATATGTGGACCAATCTTTTTGTCACCACCTAAATCTGATTATCTAAATCGACTGCAAGCACCGTCGTGGCAACATTGGTTGGGTACAGACTTCGCAGGGAAAGATACGCTAAAGCAGCTGATTTTGGGGGCGAGAGATGTTTTGCTAGTTGCTGCATATGCGGCAATGTTTTCGCTATTCTTTGCTTGTACGATAGGAATTTTGTCGGGGTTGCTAGGCGGAAAAATAGATGCGTTTTTGATGATGATTACTAGCATAGTGTTAACAATACCCAGTTTTCCGGTAACAATGATTTTGTCGATGGTAATAGAAATACAAAATCAATTAACGTTTGGATTGGTATTGAGCTTGTGGTCGTGGGCAGGTTTGGCAAAAGCAATTCGGTCTCAGGTGTTGCTAATTAAGCATAAGGATTTTATAGAGGCAAGTCAAATAATGGGCCTAAGCAAATGGACAATCATAACGAATGACATAATGCCAAACATAGTATCGTATATAGCGGTAAACTTTATCGTAATTATGAAGGGCGCCATATTGGCAAGTGTGGGGCTTATGTATTTGGGGTTAGTGCCGTTTCAGGGAAACCATTGGGGAATGATGATACAGATTTCGCTATCTCAAACAGGTGCGCTTCTTGGGTCGAGTTCAATGATCTATTTTTTGTCTCCGGTTATCAGTATAGTGATATTTCAGTTTGGGGCGTATATGTTTGCAACGGGGCTAGATGACGCGTTAAATCCAAGATTGAGAAATTGATTTAAGAAAAATTTAATGAAGAGGAAATGAGATGGAACCAATCTTAGAAATTACAAATTTATGTATTGATTTTAAAACGCCCAGTGGTTTGTTGCGTGCTTGCGATGGCGTTACCATAAATATTTATAAGGGCGACATTGTAGGCATAATCGGAGAAAGCGGCAGTGGTAAGTCGACTATGGCCGCAGGCATACTCCAAACTATTAAGCCTCCAGGAAAAATAGCAGATGGCAAAATTTTATATCATGCTCCAGATGGTGAAGTAGTCGATCTGCTGCAATTAGGAGCGAAAGGTTATCAAAAGTTTAGATGGAGTAAAATTGCAACGGTGTTTCAAGCGGCGCAAAATGTGCTTAACCCCTCTTTGTTAGTTCGAGAACATTTTTTAGAAACAGCTTGGGCTCACAATCCAAAGATAGAAGAGCGAGAGATTGTGGCAAAAGCCAAAACGATCTTAGCGCAAGTTCGTTTGGAAGAACGCGTATTGGATAGCTATCCGCATCAACTTAGCGGTGGGATGAAGCAACGAACGATTATTGCTTTGAGTTTGCTACTGGAGCCAGACATTATAATATTGGATGAGCCGACCACTGCCTTGGATGTTATAACTCAGTGGTATATCATCGATATTCTAAAAAAGATTCATCACGAACGAGAAATTACAATGATCTTTTTGACGCATGACGTATCTATCATTGGGTCCATTGTAGATCGAATTGCTGTTATGTATGCTGGGCAATTGGTAGAATATGGGAAAGTAGAAGACGTATTTAAGGTACCAAAACATCCGTATACCTATGGACTGATGCACGCAATCCCCTCGCTAAAAGATGATATAAGCAAACGGCGAGCAATACCAGGATATCCGCCCAATATGTTAAAGTTGCCGAACATCTGCAGGTTTGCTCCACGTTGCCCAGTGTATTTAGAAGATGGATGCGGTGGAAATAAGGAGCTGACAGATTTTATGTATGAGACACCCACGGGGCAAATATCGAGATGCTATAAATGGGAAGAGGTAAATACGCTATGTCATTAATGGAACTGAAAAATGTCAATATGATTTTCCCGAGTGGCAAAAAAGAAAATGTTATTGGGGCAGTGGTAGATGCAAATCTCACGATAGACGAAGGCGAAATCATTGCAGTAATAGGAGAAAGCGGAAGCGGAAAGACAACGTTAGGCAAAGTGATTGTAGGGGTTCATAAACCAACTAGCGGACAAGTTTTATATAAGGGTAAAGACGTAACAAAATTAACTGGTGCAAATTATAAGGACTATAGACTGGGAGTTCAGATGGTCCATCAAGATTCGTTTGCGGCATTAAATCCCAACAAAACAATTTTTCAGTCGCTTTCGATTCCGCTATACGAACATAAGATTGTGAAGGGCAGTAAAGATGCCGCGCAGATGCTGATGGAGTATTTAGTTGAAGTGGGGTTAACTCCCCCAGAACAATTTTTGGAAAAATATCCGCATCAACTTAGTGGTGGGCAGCGACAGAGAATATTGCTTGCAAGGGCATTATCAATGAAGCCCAAGCTGATAGTTGCAGATGAGCCGGTCTCTATGGTAGATGTGTCACTTAGAATTTCGCTTCTAGATCTAATGACGAGAATGAACCAAAAATATAAAATCTCATTTATATATATAACGCACGACTTGGGCACCGCCAGATATATCGCATCACATGGGCGTATCGTAGTTATGTATTTGGGAAGACAGGTGGAAATAGGTCAAATTCAGGAAACAATAGAAAATCCAAAGCATCCATACACATATGCCTTGGTTAGCGCAGTGCCAGAAGCGGATCCTGATAGGCGTTCAAATTTTGCGGATAGTTTACCACTAAAGTCGCTAGATATGCCAAGCTTGTTGAATTTGCCAACTGGCTGTAAATTTAACCCTAGGTGCCCAAATGCAGATAAATTATGTGAAATGGAGGAACCGCGGTTGCTAGAATATAGCGAAGAGGATCTAAAAGAGAAGGGAAAAGTAAAATGCCACCACACCAAAGAAATATTAAGAGCCAGATCGAAAAGCTCATTTATGGATTGATTAGCCTTGCGATTATAATTATCGTATTTGCTGCATTTGGGGTAGTGATTATGTTAGAAAATAAAGAGGCTTTTGTAGTCTATTGTATTATTATTGTAATAAATTTAGTTGTAATAGTCGCAGGATTTCTTTTTTTAAGATGGTTTAGAAGATTGCTTGATAAAACGGAGGAATAAAATGAAATTGAGAAATAAGAACATAGGAAAATTTGAATATATTATAGAAGAGTTAACTAATGAAAATTTGGAAAAAGTAGTTAAATTATATAATAACATAATCAAGGAAGATAAATTGGTTTATAAAATATTATCAACAACAGATTTTGAAGAACATTTTGTAGATGAAACCCAATATAAAAAATATAACTATGTAGTAATGGATCAAGAAAAGTGCATTGGATTTGTAAATGGAATTGTTGCAAACGAGATAGGCTTCGTAACGTTTGTGGCGGTGGACCCAGAGTATCGCCGCGCCGGGATCGGAAGGGCAATGGTTGAGCATTTGGAAGCCGCCGAAGTAGAAGAGGGAATTAAGCGCTTTGAAATCAGCTTCTTTAACCCAATTAATTTGGATTGGAATATTCCGGGATATGCCGCGTATGACCATCCCAATACACAAGGTGTGGATGTATCAACGGAAGCTTATATTTTCTTTAAAAATTTGAGATATCGAGATGTTATTTGTCAAAACACATATCTTAAAAGTTTGGTAGATTTTGAATATTCTCCAGAGGTTGTACAAAACATTCAAGATCTAAATGAACGTGGAATTACTATAGGGTATCTAGACCTGCAGCGACATAAAGGAATCAAAGAACTCTTTGATAATCTCAAAAATGAATTGTGGCGAGAAGGCATAATGAATGCGATCGATCCGGTATTGGTAATTTTGGACGGAGATAAAGTTTGTGGCTTTGCAGGGCCTTTGAGAGTTCAAATGAGTGGAAGAGGATTTTTTATTGGCATCGGCATTCATTCGGATTATAGAAAAATGGGCGCAGGAAAAGTTTTGTTTAGCTCGTTGTGTAAAAGCCTAAAAGATGAAGGTGCAACGTTTATGTCATTGTTTACGGGCGATAACAATCCTGCTAGAAACATTTATGAATCGGTCGAATTCAAAATTGTAAAAAATTGGCAAGTAATGCGCAAAGAGATGCGAGAGAGGGAAATGCGATGAGAACTATAATGGCTATTGGCGGACATGTTGGTGATATGGAATTAACTGCAGGCGGCGTACTTGCTAGCGCGGCTGTAAGAGGAGACAAAATTGTAACGGTGGCTTTAACTGGTGGAGAAAGAGGAAATCCGCCAGATAAAACAGTATCAGAATATAGAACTCAAAAAATAGAAGAGGCAAATCAGTTTGCAAAAGAGTTGGGTGGAGAAGCTGTAATATTTAAATATACCGACGGCGAGTTGCCAGATAATGAAGAAGTGCGCTGGGAACTGTGTGATACGATTCGTAAATATAAGCCCAACGTATTAATTACGCATTGGAAAAATAGTATGCACAAAGATCATTCTCTAACTCATCAAATTGTAAACGCGGCGCAGTTTTATGCCGGGTTAGCATCCATAGAAAGAGCGTTGCCCCCACATTGGGCGGCAGGACCATACTATGCAGAGAATTGGGAAGACCCAACCGATTTTAAGCCGTATGTATATGTGGAAGTGACAGAAGAGGGCTATCAATTGTGGGAAAAAGCAATAAACCACCACTGGTTTGCACTTCATTCGCCGTCATATCCATATAAAGAATATTACTCTAACCTGAAGCGCATTCGCGGAATTGATGCCAGAAAGAAATACGCAGAAGCATTTAATATACAAGAGCGAGAAAAACGAATTATTCGCAATGAGTTATAAACAACTGGAGGATATTAAATGAAAAAAGTGAAAGCATTATTGATAAGTATGATGATGATTTTATCAGGATGCGCTGCGAGTGACGACAGAGACGATGTAGTTGTATTAGAAAATACACAGTTTAAGTTGGAATCAACAGGCGCAATTGATAAGGAAAAAGTGTTAACAACATTGATAGATATTCAGCCCCCACCAGCTTTTAATGGAAACCCATATGATGCTGCAGGAATAAATTGGTCGATTCAGCCATTAGTCTATGATTATCTTTGTGAATTTTCGCCATTTCCAGAGAGAATGTTCAAAACGAGTTTGCTGGAGAGCTTCAAATTGGATGGGACTCATTTGACGATGACATTAAAGGAAGATCTAAAATGGAGTGACGGATCTCCACTTACCGCGGCTGACGTGATGACAAACTATTATTTGAATGTTGGCAGAAGCGCATTTTGGACTTACGCAACGGAGCTAAAGAAAATTGATGATAGAACTATAGAAGTAGATTATGTAACTGAAAGCCCCTTGCTCCTTAATATTACTTTTGCCTTGCCAATTATGTCCCCAGCATCGGTCTATGGAGAATATGCAGAAGCGTATAAGGATATTGCACTCAATTATCGTGAGTTAAATCCAGAAACTGGAAACTACAAATTTACGGCAGAGGGCGCCGCGTTGCTTGCAGATGCAAATAACAAGATGCTGGCATATAAGCCAAACATTCGAGATGTAATTGCTTCTGGGCCATATATCATGACTAATGCGACAACGGCGGAGGTGATATTTGAAGAGAATCCGCATTACAGAGTTGACGTTGCCATAGACAAAATACGAGGACTGCGTCCAGGAAGCGCAGAGGCATTTGCGACCTCCATATTAGAAGGGCAGTATACTATCGAAAATGGAGGATTGTCGCCAGATATGTCGAGGCAAGTGGATAAACGATTTAGAGATACTTTGCGTAAAATTTATGTACCAGAGATTTCGCAAATTGGCTACGTCTTTAATGAGGCCAAATATCCTGTGAATATTCCAGAAGTACGAAAAGCAATATCTATGGCAACAAATAGAGATATCCTAATTCAAATTTCAGAGCCCGGAAGCTTTTTGAGTGATCAGTACAACACAGGGCTAACTCCAAGCATGATTGAAACATATGCAGATCCCCAATTTTTAAGCACGCTAACCGATTATTCATACAATCCAGCAGCGGCAGAGGCAATGCTAACGTCAATCGGCTGGAGTCGCGATGATAAGGGCAAATGGATAAACGAAAAAGGCGAGCATGTGGAGATAGAAATCGCAACAATCAACTCGTGGCCAACTTTTATGCTTACTGCAGAAGCAATGTCTACGATGTTGTCAGAGTTTGGCTTTAAAATTAAGTATGCGCCAATGGAGAGCGGTACAGTTTGGACATATTTAAACGGACCAAATCACACCATTGGAGGCGTATTTTTGGGAGGTGCCGGAACGTATGCACATCCGTGGGAAGCGTTTAGTAATATTTTGAACTCACCTAGAATAGGGCTTCCGGAAGTGCCTAAAGGTGAGGATCGTATAATATTTTCGCCTACTACAGAAAAAGAATACAATGTTACGAAGATGCTAAAAGAGCTTTTTGCCGCAATGACTCCAGAAGAAACTCAAGCAATAACGCATGAATTCATGCAGTTGAACAATGAGCTGTGTTTGTTTATGCCATTGGTAGAAAAAGCGGCGCCGTTGCGAGTGTATGACGTAACATTAAGTTTGCCAGAAGCTGTTCCAAATGAAGTGCAAAAAAGCTTTTATTACTTTGGCCCATTAAATTTAATGATTGCCAAAATGCTTCGTGGTGGAGAAATATTTTTTGTAGAATAAGCCGAAGGGGGAATACGATATGTTAAAAATAGTTACAATAGGAGGGGGATCAAGTTATACCCCAGAGCTAATCGAAGGATTTATCAGGAGATACCAAGAGCTGCCAGTGGATGAGATTTGGCTAGTAGATTGCGAAGAGGGCAAAGAGAAATTGGATATTGTTGGAAACCTGGCAAAGCGAATGGTAGAAAAGTCGGGACTACCCATTGCAGTAAATCTAACATTAGATAGACGAGAGGCCCTCAAAAATGCCACCTTTGTAACAACTCAGATGCGAGTAGGGCTATTAGATGCGCGAATTAAGGATGAACGAATTCCGCTTAGTTATGGATTGTTTGGCCAAGAAACAAACGGAGCCGGAGGAATGTTTAAGGCCTTTCGAACTATTCCTGTAATATTAGATATTTGCAAAGATATAGAAGAGCTGTCTCCAGATGCGTGGTTAATCAATTTTACAAATCCAGCTGGAATAATAACAGAAGCTGTAAATAGGTATAGCAATATAAATAAGGTGATCGGGCTTTGTAATGTGCCGTTTGATATGCACACTGCAATTGCAAAAATTTTGGATCGTCCAAAGTCTGATGTAAGAATTTTTATGGGCGGACTAAATCACATGAGCTACGTTACAAAAGTTGTGTGCGATGGCAAAGATGTTACCGAATATGTAATTAGCAAGTGGGGTACGCATAGCATGAACAACATTTCGGGAACTGAGTGGTCGAACGCTTTTGTCCGAGAACTTGGCGTATTGCCTTCGCCGTATCATCGATATTATTATATGGCAAAAGAATCTCTCGAAGAAGCAGTGGACAAATTTAAAAATCACGGAACACGCGCCGAAAATGTAAAGCGTTTAGAAACAGAATTATTTGAGCTATACACTGATATAGATCTTGCAGAAAAGCCAAAACAGTTAGAGCAACGTGGTGGCGCATATTACAGCGATGCGGCTTGTAATTTAATTAGTTCGATATATAATGACAAAGGCGATCTTCAGATTGTAAACACTCTAAATAGAGGAGTAATGGCGGAGTTTGAGTATGATGAGGTGGTAGAGATTAGTGCGATGATTACAAGCAATGGGCCGGTGCCAGTTGCAGTAGGCAAAATGCCAAAATGCGTAAAGGGTCTACTAAATCAGATCAAGTCATTTGAAGTTGCAACCTGCGAAGCGGCAATAACAGGAGAATATAATAAAGCGCTTTTGGCAATGATGATAAATCCGTTGGTTAGCTCACAGAAATATGCAATCAAAATTCTCGATGAAATGTTTGAAGCGCATAAAAAATATTTACCAAGATTTACTAAATAATACAAATTTGTATGGAGGGAAGTAAGATATGGAGTATGTAATAGGCATAGATGGCGGTGGAACAAAAACGAAGCTGACGATGTGCACATTTAATAATGGCGTAATTAATGTAATAGAAGAAGCGGTGGCAGGGCCTAGTAATGTATTAGCGAGTGGAGTGGATGTTGCAAGCGAATCGCTGGTGCAAGTAATAAAAGAGGGAGTGTTGGATAGAGGATACAAATTATCAGATTGTAGAGCGGTGTGTATGGGAATTGCAAGTGGCTCGTGGCATTCTGTACAAGATGCTATTGCAAAGATTATGAAAAATGATATAGGATATGACGGAAAACTGATCGTAACCAATGATGCGGAGACGGCATTAATGGCAGGAACTGGAGGAAAAGAAGGTATTCTCTTGATTGCTGGAACAGGCTCGATATGCTATGGGGTAAGTAGTACAGGCAAAAGTTGTAGAATTGGTGGCTGGGGACACATATTTGACGACGAGGGTAGCGCATATTATATTGCAATTAAAATATTGAATGCAGTAATGAAAGCATACGATGGAAGAGATATGGCGACAGTTTTAACCAAATTGGTATTAGAATATTTTAAGGTAGACAACGAAAGAGATATTGTAGATGAAATTTATAAGCCCAATATATCAAAACAGCATATAGCGGATTTGGCAAAGCTGATAGAGGTTGCATATGATCTCGATGACCCTATTGCGATTATGATAGTTGACGATGTAGTAAATAGTTTATATATTAGTGTGGAAAGCGCAATGAAGAAGCTATCGTTTTTGAAAAAGCCAGTAGATGTAGTTATAGATGGAAGCGTAATTGTAAAGAATCAAGCAATAAATTTGAAATTCTCTAATAAACTGAAGCAAAGACACACATTAACAAATATTAAAACGCTCGAGAAAGATGCTTCGTATGGAGCGGCAATTATTGCGTGTAGAAGTATAAAATAAAAAGTGATAAATTGATAAGGAGATGCTATTGTGAGAGAGTATGATTTTATAGTAGTTGGCGGAGGAATGTCTGGCGTATGCGCTGCGATAAGTGCAGCAAGAAATGGTGTAAAAACCGCATTGGTACACAATAGACCCGTTTTGGGTGGAAACGCTAGTAGCGAAGTGAAGGTTAGTATCAATGGAGCCGGAAGAATTGGAAATTTTCAGCACGCAATGGAAAGCGGAATTATCTTAGAAATCTTACTAAAAAATAAAAAGTTTAATGTGGGGCATTCGTTTAATATATTAGACCATATAAATTGGGAGTTTATAAAGAATGAACCGAATATCGATTTGTATTTGAATACAAGCATGACTGGGTGTGTTGTAGAGGACAATAAAATTAAATCTATCACAGCATTTCAAGTTACAACTCAAAAGGAATTTGTATTGGCAGCAAAACTGTTTTGCGACACAACCGGAGACGCGAACTTGGCATATGCGGCGGGAGCAGATTATACTATAGGTCACGAAGCGCGTTCGACATATAACGAATCGCTGGCTCCAGAAGTAGCAACTAAGCATACGATGGGCAGTACTTTGCTATTTACAACTCGAGATCTTGGCAAACCTGTAAAATTTACTTGTCCAGAATGGGCATATAAGATGACTAAGGAATATATTGGAAAAAGAAAGGTTCATGAATTGAGTAACGGATACTGGTGGTGTGAAGTTGGCGGAGACGATGACTTTTCGACTACTGAAGATGCCGAAGAAGTCCGCGACGAGCTTATTAAATATGCGTATGGAATTTTTGACTATATTAAAAACTCGGGAGAATATCCAGAAGCAGAAAACCTCATGCTAGACTGGTTTGGAGCAGTTCCAGGTAAGCGTGAGTCAAGAAGAATCATTGGAGATTATGTGTTAAATCAAAATGATATTCAAGCTCATGAAAGATTTGCAGATGCCGTTGCCTATGGTGGATGGTCGATGGATGATCATATTGTTGGCGGAATCCGAGCAAAGGTTTGGGAAAAGGCCCACAAAAACGATGAAGGTGGCTCGATTTGGCATCCGGTAAGAGATGTCTATACAATACCATATCGAAGCTTGTATAGTAGAAACATCGAAAACCTCTATGCTGGCGGTCGTTGCTTTAGCGTATCGCATATGGCCATGAGCTCAACTCGCGTTATAGGCACTTGCTCTGTAATTGGGCAAGCAATAGGAACTGCAGCTGCTATTGCGACGAAATACGATATATTGCCAAGACAAGTGAATGAGCATATCAAGGAGCTCCAGCAACTACTCATAAAAGATGATGCGTATTTACCTTCTATCAAGACGGAAGATAAAGATGATCTGATCTCAAACAATCCATGCAAAATTACTGCGTCTTCTTATCAGAAAAATTGTGAGCCCAAAATGATAAACTCAGACTTTGCGCGACGAATCTATGATGACGAAAATGCATGGGTATCTGAGAAATTAGAAGAAGATGGGCAATTTGTAGAAGTGGAATTTGAAAAGCTTATGCCGATAAAGGAACTGGTATTGAGATTTGACCCAGACTTTAATAGAACGGTTGCAACAAGTATCGCAGAAAGTCATAGAGATAGGCAAGTAGAGGAAATGCCCTATCAGTTGGTAAAAAGCTATGTAATCGAGTATTTTCAAGGTAACGAAAAAGTGGCTTCAACAGAAGTCGAGGGCAATTATCAGCGTGTCAATAAGCATCATGTAGATGTGATTGCAGATAAAATAAAAATTACTGTGTTAGAAAATTATGGAGATCCATATGCAAGAATTTGTGATTTGAGAATCTACTAAAAATTCGCCTCCCTATATTATATTGGGAGGTTTAATTTATATTTGGTGAATATAATCGTATAGCTCGATGTTAGTGCAATACCAGATATCGTCGCGATTGCTAAGAAGCTCGGCACACTTTTCGATGCGGTCCCAGCAGTTGTCAAATTCGTAGCTGTGGCCCCATATATAAAAGAGACTGAGGTCTTTGCTGTTGAGCTTTTTGTATTGATCGATTAGGTCGAAGAGTTCGTCGTTTTTGTGGTGTGTAGTAGGCAACCAACGATACCAGTTTGTCGGAAGCGCAAAGTCGAAAGTGCTTTTAACTGCTCGTCCATAGACTATTCCGGCATCTTTCATAATGGCAATTGCGGCATCGTTGACTTGTCCAAATGAGTATGCCATACCGCGAACATCTCGCTTGAGCAGGGCCTCGAGGTTGCGTTTATCTTCTACTATTTCTTCGGTCGCATCTGCAAGAGTTAAGTCTGGAAGCCGTAGGTGAGCACGCCCATGGCAAGCAATTTCGTGGTTTGTGTAGAGCTCGCGAACTTGTGTCGCCGTTAATCGGTTCGGATCATCTGTCAACCCCGAATTGATATTAAATGTGGCTTTGAGACCATAGTGATTAAAAATTTCTACCAGGCGTTTGTCTTGTGTCACACCGTCGTCATAGCTAAATGTAACAGCTTTGGTGGCTCCATTTGGATACATAAAATTCTCCCCTTTCGAAAAATATTATAGTGATATCGAGAAACTGCGTCAAGGACACGCTGCAATAAATGGTAAGTACAGGGATTTTTAGGCAATAATTAATATTTAGTGCAAAAATGGCGATATATAACATGTAAAATATGTTGCAGCAAACTATAAAGGAGAAAATTATGTCTATGATGAGGAAATATCAAAAATTACTAGCTATGGCAATAATAACAACGGCAACTGCGGCGATTACAACAGCTACATTTGCGGCAATAGATGATAGCGACATCTCGCATCTACCCACGCAAGATTCATTCGATGAAAATGGAGTTGTGAGTGTAGAGGAATTTCAATCGCTATACGCATTAGATGAGGAACTAATGAGGTCGCTTCGATATTTGCAAGTGAATCATTCTGAAGTTGGAGGAATCGAATTTAACGGCAGTAATGTTGCAATAGGTTCCGCACCAGCAGGTAGGCCGAATCAAAAATACATAGATGCAACCCCAGATAGTGCGTATAAAAAATTAGAGGGGACCGTTCAGTCGTTGTTTGGAGGCGCAGAAATGAGTAGAGCATCGTCAATAAACCCGGATGTATTGACAGATATATCTGCGACAGTAGCGCGATTGAAAACGGCAAACGATACGTTTCTGGCGGAGGCAGAATTTGAAATGGGTACGGGGCATACATATAAAGTGGCAGCAGAAGATCTGATCAGAAAAGTTACGGAAATATCAAAGCATATGGAAAATGTGAAAGAGAAGAATTCGGGTGCTGAAGAAGAGGCCGAGGCAAGTGCGATAATCGAAATGAAAAATACACTTGATGACGCGGAAGAATTGATAGAAAGCATAAATCCTGTTGCACTAGAAGCTACAAATATCTTGGCGAACACAAGAAGTGTGGATAAAAATGGAAAAGTTGGAGACGTATGCCTAAATCGAGCTGCACAGCCTTATCAAATATCTGAGAATAAGGTATATGCCAAAGAAGAGGACTTTGTAGAGGGGTTAAAAACTTTAAATGTGGCCTATGAGAAATTTATAGATGGCTTGGACAGTGCGTATACTAAATTTAAAAAGGATGTGGATGAATTAAAATATAATAGCGTTGTGGGGCTAAATGCTGCGGGCGAAAATGTTGCGGGCGAAAATGTTGCGGACAAAACGGTTGTAAGTTATAAGCCGGTAGCAGTTGAGCTATCAGAAAACGGAATCCTCGATAGAAATGGAAAGCCGTTAGGGGGAGGTATTCATCAGTACGTA
This sequence comes from Candidatus Epulonipiscium viviparus, assembly GCF_030708075.1. GTDB lineage: Bacteria > Bacillota > Clostridia > Lachnospirales > Cellulosilyticaceae > Epulonipiscioides > Epulonipiscioides viviparus. The sequence continues at coordinate 1,391,238 of NZ_CP117982.1, forward strand.
TCTTATGCTGCCTTTGCGGAGTTGCAAGAAGCGCTAGTGGAAGTGGATCGATTTATGGCAAACAATACAGTGCCCGAGCATTTGGCAGCAAACGAAATGGTGCCAGGATATTTTGACAATGCAAGCAAGCGATTGAAAACTGCGGTGGCGGAGTTTAATGCAACAGCGAGTAATGCCGCAGATGTTTTAAGAATGGCCTATGATCAAGAGATACGCAGCCTTGCGGTCAAAGTAAGTGGGATTGTAGCTTTGCCTGAAGCGACAGAGGTTGTTGCAGGTGTAGAAGATTATGAGGGGCTAAATTTTGCGGTAAATGTGGAGACTGTAGAGGATGAAAAAAAGTATACATTAGAAAATCTTGAAGTTGCAGATGGATATTTTGTTTCTGCCGATGGAACAGGTTTAGATACGGAGGGAGAAGAAGGAGACCAGTGGGTTAGCGAAGCTAAGCTTTCTGCCTTAGAAACTGCGCTCCAAAAATCGTTGCATATATTAAATGAAACAGCAAATATCAAAAATGTCAATGATATAGAAATTAAGTATCCACTAAAATATGTGGAAAAATATGGCAACGGATATTTCGAGACTGCAACTGGGCTAATAAAAATAGCAGATAAATTTGGCTTTGAAACAATAGCCAATGTGGACGAAATTGCAGATGCGAAAATCCAGGAAGCCAAAAGCTTAATTACAGAGGCACGAAAAAGCGACGTTGTGGATGGGCTAGATTTGTTGACGTTTGAGATGTTAAATACGATTGTCGACAGTACGGCAATTCCAGAGGCAAACGGCGTCTTTACAGAAAAACCAGCAGATGTATTGATTAATCAAGAAAAGATAACTCGATACCTAAATCGAGAATTAATGGACGATATTATATATGCAACAACAAACGAAATAACAAACACAGAGAAGGCAATTACAGAGCTTGAACAGGATAAGAATAAAGAGAATTTGCATGATCTTGTGAAGGCGATTGAAGCGCAGCAGAATAAGAAGGTGGATATCTCTCTCGACAATGCAAAGGTGAAATTATACAATAGCTATATCGAGGCAAACCGCGCGCTCTGGGATGAAAACGATGCCCGCATTCAGGTTAGCGATATGGATGGCGAGAATATTGCGGAATATAATTTTTACGTATCGAAAGCTGTGATGGATAAATTGACCGCAGCGATAGCGTCTTCGTATGTCAATCTAACAGAATCTGTAGAGAAAACAGCAATTGTGGCCCAAATAGCAACTAACGAGGCAGCGATGAAGTTTGAGCCTAAAATAGGTAAGGCTACAGTTCAGGAAATTTCGGCTCTGGCTATGGCAAAAGGAAAGTTGGGAACTCAGCTGGAGAAAACCGAAGCGGATCTTAACACTACAATAAGCGATTTGTATGGCGCAGATGTCGAGGCTGCTAATAAATGGACAACTGCAGCTGCCAAGGCAGAATACACAAATGCATATACTCAGGCAAAAGCAGAATTTGAATCTGGCTATGCAACGGAGGCCAAGATGAAGGCTGCCCTCACTGCATTGAATTCGGCTGCAACAACATTTGAAGCCACTCTACAAGATGGGACCAAAGAAGCCTACCAAGATGTTGTTGCACAGATGCAAATTTACATTGACAACTCCAAATATGGAAACAACAGAAACGATGGAAGTACGGAAGGACATAATGCAGAGTATAGAGAGCCAGTTGTTGCATATGAAAATATTCAGATAAGCAATGACGGAGGGATGGATCTAGCATTGACGGAGTTGTGGGCTGCCGCGGCAGATTTCAATAAAATAGAAACAGCCGTTTTAACTGCAGAAAAAATATTGGAAAATTCAGTAAATTTGAACATATATTTGGTAAAAATGCCGATAAACGATCTCGAAATAGAGAGGGATAAGTTAAAAAGTGCCTATGAAACATTCTATGCGGTAGATATTAATGACCATACTATAGTAGATATGGCGTCGAAAATACATTATGGTCAATCGGGAATTGCAGATGTGCAGATAAAGAATACAATCGCCAAAGCGGTCGAGGCGGTTAATGATTTGGTGTATATGCCGGGTACAAATCCTCTGGAGACTACTTATACCGCATACAACGGAACAGCGGGTCAAGCGTATACTCATGAAAAAGTTGAAGTGGAGATAGTAGACGCCAAAATTGTTGAGGTCGATGGAGATGCATCGCGAGTTCGTGTTACTGCGAAAGAAAATGGAATGGATGTGATCGTGGGCAACAAGTGGATATATGCAGGAGCAGTGGAGGACTATGTTGATGCCATAAGCCAGGCACAGAGGGTTGTGAACAGTTCAAAAAATATCACCAAAGCGGCATTAGACGAAGCTTTAGATACACTGAACGCAGCTGCAGAAACTTTTGAGGCAGCAGTAGACGAAAAAACAATGTTTGATGCGGCATCTATCGCTTATGAAGATTTGTATATTGCGGTATCGGAAGCATTTAGCTTGATTGGAAAAGATGAGAACGGCATATTCGACTACGCTGATTTTTCAGATGATGGCTTTGCGAAGCTAGAAAACACAAATGGAATTACAGAGATTAGACGCAGCCTCACGAATACTGGCATTGAAGTTTCGGAGACCATGAATTTTGTACCGACTTTGGTGTATAAAACCTACAACGAAGCAATATGGAAAGCCAAAAATGCGCTCACTACAGCGACAACAGCAAGAAGTTTGGAGACTGCAATGACGACGCTCCAAAATGTCACTGATGTAATAGTAAAATCTGCCACCAAATCTGGCAAGGGCTCAAATGAAGCATTTGAAATCAAGAGGGTGGAGCTTCAAAATTTAGCAGCCGAAGCTGAGGAGATCGAATATATTGTGAGCACTAATGGGATGGATGTTGCACCAGAAGAGCAATGGATCACAACAAATATGAAGAGAAAATTGGATAGTGCGATCAATACTGCAAAGATGACAGTGAGCAACGCGTATGGTAGTTTTAAAGAAGGTGAATATGATCAGGAAGGGTTTAAAGTTTTGATGGGAACAGGCAGGGTGTTGCCAGCATTGCTAGATTCTAAAGCAGATGAATTAATGAAAGTGATAGAGGAGATCGAGGCAGAAGCCAAAAATGGAAATGCCGACGACATGACAGTGGCAAAAACAGCTTTGGAGGCTGCGCTAAACGAAGCGTATCAATTAAAAAATATTGCACAAAGCTCATTGAGTGGAACAGATGTTGCAGGTGCGATAAGATGGGTAACAGTAGAAGAAATCAGAATTGATAACGAAGAAATTACACCAATAGCGTATATTTCAGAGGCCTACGACGAAGCAAGAGAAGTATATATGTCAAATAAAAAAGAAGACTATAGTGAGGCAGCGGCAACACTAGAAAAACAGATCGCTAAATTTATTCAGATAATTGAAGACGGAGTCGACGGTGGCTATGGTAAAAAAGACGAAGTGACAGAGGCAAAAATCGTGATAAACACTAGGATTGCAGAGATCCGCAAAACAATAGCAGCAACGATTGCGCTCAAAAATGCAGATAATTCGAAAGTACCATTTGGACGCTACTATGCGTTATCGAGTGATATCGAGTTGATGAATTGGGTAATTTTAGAGGCAGCTAGCAAGATGAATAAGCCAGGAATTACAGCAACCGAACTGACAGCGGGCTCAACAAACGGAGAGACGAACATAACTAATGGCATAGATAATACGAGCGTGTTGGCGACATTAAATAATGCATACGCAACATTTGCTGGAGGAGTGACCACTGAAAATGGAATTGTGGAAGAGGTAAAAAATACTAAGCGGAAACTAAAAACTGCGCCAACTGGCGAGATAAACAAAGAGAGTGCGGAGTCGCCATTGGAAAGAGTTGAACAAATAATTAAAGAAGCATTTGGCAACGAAGAGCTTCAAGTTCCATCGACAGTAGCGAAAGCAGGGAACGATAAAGATGCCGAGCAAAATTTAATAGAATACGTAACGGGTCTAATTGAAGGATACATCGAAGCTGATGAGATAGAAATTACTAAGGAGAGCTACGAAGCTGCAGAAGATCAAGATTATAAGGGAAATTCGAAAGAAGGGAAATTCACCTTTGTAGCAAAAATAAATGGAGCCGAAATATCTGAGTTGAGTGTAATAATCGAGCCAGCAACCTGGGATAGCAATGCAAGAGTAGCAGTGGAGGCAGCAGTGGAACGTTTTGAACATAAGCAAGATGAGCTTGAGTTAATTCTTGAAGCCGAAGATGCTGGTGTAAATGACGTAAGCGAGATTTTGGTGGCACAAATAAAAAGTCTTATATCAGATATAATAGCGGACGAAGATGGTGATGTTGTTGTAGAAAATCTGAATTATACAGAACCTAATATAGCAGATGACGGATCGATTAACTACAACTTAACAATATCAAAGCAAGTGGAGAAGGAAACGTCGAGACCGTCAATGCAACGTTCGGTGACAATAGCGGATGAGGCTGATAGATATGCAATCACAATAAACGATATAACAACAATAGTAAAGAGAGCATCAATAGCACCGATAGCGGAGATAGAGGAATTTGATGAGATAATGGAGATAGGGGGATTTGCAGAGATAGAAGGAATTTGATGAGATAATGGAGATAGAAGAATTTGTGGAGATAGAGAATTTGATGAGATAATGGAGATAGGGGGATTTGTAGAGATAGAGGAATTTGATGAGATAATGGAGATAGAGGAATTCGATGAAATAGAAGAATTTTATGAGATAGAAGAATTTGATGAGATAGAAGAATTTGATGAGATAGAAGATGTAATACACAAATAAAAAAAGGAGATGTAATAACAGATGATGAGGAAAGAGATGTGGATGCAAGAGCAGATAAAGAGAAAGGAGATGCGCCAGCAGATAATAAAGAAGGAGATAGAAGTGCAACAGCAGATGATGAGACTGGAGATACAATTGCAACAGCAGATGATGAGATAGTAGATGAAGAGTAAAGAGATGTGACTGCTGAAATAAATAAAACGTATTCCGTTGGGGGATACGTTTTTTGTTTTGTATGCAGAGGGAGTTATTTGCTCTAGTGTACTAAGAGACTGTATATTGGCATAGAATAGGATAGATAAAATTCATATATAGGGAGGAAATAACTTGAATGAACCAAAGCGCTATAAAATAAAAATGAGAAGAAACGAGAGAAAAAGAAAGTCTGAAAACGAAAGGAACATCCCGAAAGTATTGACATTACTAACGTTAGCAGGAGTAGTAGGTTATGTGACAGCAGAGTATGCTTGGCCAGAAATGCAAACAGCAAATGCCCAGAGCAGTAGCTTGGATGGCGTACAAGTGGAAATGGTTCAGACATATGCGATGCCGTTTTTGGAGGTTAATGCAGTAAAAATTTTGGCGATAACAATGTTTGATCAACTGGCAAAAGAAGAGCAGGGCGATGGCTGGTATGACAGATATTATAGAACGATAAGCCAGGATCCTAAATTTGACTTTTTAGATATAAAAAATTCCAGCAAAATTATGACGCACGGACAGACGACAAAAATATTAGAGAATATATTGGGAGAAGAATTTAAATTATTGGCAAATGCCAATGATGCGGAGCAAGGCATTTCGTTGTTAGATTTTTATAATGCATATAAAATGGCGCTAGATGTAGTGGGGCGCTCTGGAGAACTAGAGATAAAAAGATTAGACATATTGCAGACGACAACAAAAGACAACAACTTGCAGGCCTGGACGACGCAAACCTCAAACGGAGTCTATGCCTATCATGGGCTTATATTAGAACCATTAATAGGAAACAACTTAGAAGTGATAGCATCTGGAAATGATATAGTGGGGATATTAGAAATACGGCAAGGATTTTCGAAAGAATCGCGAGAATTTTCAGATAAAATTTTGAGAGTAGCGGATAACTATATAGAGTTTGAAAAAAATGGAAAATACTTTTTAGAAGAAGGAACGAGCGTAGACACAACAAATTTATCTGCAGGAACAACAGTAAGCTGTACAACAGAGAATAATCAAATTACAGCGATGTCTATAATTAATAATTTGCCAACCCAAGATATGAGAGTCGTAATAACGGAAGATGGAAAAGGAGAATATTTTCATAAAAATATACAAATTACTTCAAAAGAAAGTGTACAAATTACATACAATAATCAGATAATTAGTTATGCAGCAGGTGAAATAATTGACATCGATAGTTTAAAATTATATTCAGGAGAAAAGATAGTTATTCATCCAAGTTATAATAGCACCTATAAAATAAATAGCATCACAAGAAGAGGGATTAACCCAGAATATGTGGGCAGTTTAGAAATCTATAAAGAAGAGGAAGGGTACCTGTTAATAAATGAAGTAGATTTAGAAAATTATGTAGCCAGAGTGATAAATAGTGAGATGCCAACATATTTTGGAGTGGAAGCATGCAAGGTTCAAGCTATTTGCGCAAGGAGTTTTGCAATACAAGAAGGATCGACAGCAAAATACTTAAAATATGGAGCGAACGTAGATGATACAACAAATAGCCAGGTATATAACAATTTGGCAGTTGATGAAATCGCAAAGGAGGCAACAAGAGCAACAGCGGGAATGGTGTTGACATTTAATGGACGGTTGGTTAAAGCAAATTTTTATAGCACCTCGGGAGGGCATAGCGCCAATTATGGAGAGGTTTGGGCGAGCGAAATATTCCCCACAGCAACCCCTAGCTATTTAACAGCCGTAACACAGTATTGGGATGCCGGAAAGATATATGATTTGAGAGATGAAGAAGACGCCGAAGAATTTTTTAAATTGTCAGCAGACGATATCAGTTCCTATGACGACCATGCTGCTTGGTTTAGATGGGAAACAGAATTTGATGCCGAAGAGCTTTCGGAAGCAATAAATAATGCGCTGCAGAATTTGACAGCTAGCCAAAAGGAAAAGGTAACATTTTTAAATAGAAATAAAAAGCAAGACGCATTAATAGATGACATAGGAAAAATTTTAGATATAGAAGTATTAAATAGAGGTGAAGGGGGAAACCTGATTAGTATGTTAATTACAGCTGAAAATGAAAGTATAGAAGTGGAAACAGAAAACTTGATTAGAACAATTTTGTCGCCAAAAGAAGTGAGCGTTAAACGTGCGGACGATCAAGAGATAAGAGATTTGGCATTGTTGCCAAGTGCATTTTGTACGTTTGATATAGAATACGAAGACGGTGCGATAAAAAGCTTAAATATTTATGGAGGCGGCAGTGGACATGGCGTGGGGATGAGTCAAGAGGGTGTGCGAGGCATGGTAAATAGAGGATATACCTATGATGAAATTCTTAAGCATTACTACCAAGGAATAGAAATTGGTAGTATAGAAGAATAGGGGGGAAACTGATATATTTAAATTTATTTTGAAGATAATAACGATTATTGTGATTGGGTGTGGATTGATAGTATTTTTCTATGGGTATCGCTATTATAGCGAAGCAAAGCAAAGTCGATCATTAGAAGAAACAGTAGCGCTTGTTAGAAACCGAGAAGATTATGTAGAAATAGATGAAATAAGCCCATATTTTTTGAATGCAATAATGGCGATAGAAGATAGAAGATTTATGTTGCATTCTGGAATTGATATAATTGGAATTACGAGGGCATTGGTTTCAAATTTGGTAGCTGGAGAAATTGTTCAAGGAGGAAGTACAATATCGCAGCAGCTGGCAAAAAATTTGTTTTTTTCAAATCAGCAAACATTAATTAGAAAAGTTGCCGAGTTGTTAATGACGATGGATATCGAGCGCAGTTTTAGTAAAAAAGAAATCTTGGAGTTATATAGTAATATAATCTATTTGGGGCAAGGAAATTATGGAGTTGAAGCGGCAAGTAGAGAATATTTTAATAAGGATGCCATAGATTTAAATTTAGAAGAAGCGGCATTTATAGCGGGAGTAACGCAGTCGCCGACCGCATATACGACAAATATCGAGTTAGGTAAGGAGCGACAAAGAGAAGTTTTGGATGCGTTATCTGATTTTGAAGTAATAAATTTTGATACAGAGGACTAAAAAAATTCAGTTAAATTGTCAAAACTGCTTGACGAGCCTAATTTAGTGTGCTATATTAACCACGTGCCTAAATGAGGTCTTTTTTTTTATGGAAATTTATAGAAATGTGGAGGTGTCTAATAGTGAGAGTACAAATTACGCTAGCTTGTGAGGAATGTAAACGTAGAAATTATTCTATGACCAAGAATAAAAAAACGCATCCTGATCGAATGGAAACAAAAAAGTATTGTAAATTTTGTAAAACACATACGCCGCATAAAGAGACTAGAAAATAATCTTTGTGCAAACTAAAAGTATGTTCGGGGAGGTAGTTATGGGAGTTTTTTTTAAGGACTTTGTTGCAGAAAGCAAAAGGATAGTTTGGCCAAATCGAAAAGAGCTTTTTTCAAAGACTTCTACTGTCATTACACTTTCGATCCTTGTTGCGATCATTTTGTCTATCTTCGACTTTTTATTCGGGCAGTGCTTAGTGCTATTGCATAACTGGATATAAAATGATGGAGGATTATAAATGAGTGAAGCAAAATGGTACGTAGTGCATACGTATTCGGGGTATGAAAATAAAGTAAAAGTAAATATTGAAAAAGCAATAAAAAATCGTAATATGCAAGAGTTGATTCAAAAGGTTGAAATACCAATGCATAATGAAGAAGAAGAAAAAAATGGTACCACACGCTTAGTTAGCAGAAAAGTATTCCCCGGATATGTACTGATTAAGATGATTATGACAGACGATGCGTGGTATGTGGTCAGAAATACCAGAGGAGTAACAGGTTTTGTTGGCCCAGATTCTAAACCGGTGCCATTAGAAATTGAAGAAATTGAAAAAATGGGAATAGACGTTTCTGGTTTTAAAAATGGATTTAATATTGGAGACTTGGTTAGAATTATGTTTGGCAGTTTTAGTGGACTCGAAGGCAATGTTCAAGAGATCGAAGATGATCTTGTCACCATTTTGGTTAATGGAAAAGGCATAGAAGTAGAGAACACTCAGATTAAAAGAGTCGAAGATCTAATAGAATAGGCAAAACTTTATATTTGTAACAAATGCGCGAGTGGAAATACCACAAATTTAGGAGTGATTATAATGGCAAAAAAAGTAACAGGAATGATTAAATTACAAATTCCAGCCGGCAAAGCAACGCCAGCGCCACCTGTTGGTCCAGCTCTTGGTCAGCACGGTGTTAATATTGCCCAATTTACAAAGGAGTTTAATGAAAGAACAAATAAAGAAATGGGAATGATTATACCAGTAGTAATTACTGTATATCAAGACAGAACATTTTCTTTCATAACCAAAACTCCCCCGGCGGCAGTATTATTAAAAAAGGCAGCAAATCTTAAGTCAGGTTCTGCTGTACCAAATAAAACAAAAGTGGCGACAATATCTCAAGATGAAGTAAAAAAAATAGCCGAACTTAAGATGCCTGATTTAAATGCAGGTAGCATTGAGTCCGCTATTAGCATGATTAGCGGAACAGCTAGATCTATGGGAATTGTTATAAAGTAAGCGCGCGTATAAGCGTGGGAGGGTGTAGAGCCCCGATATTACCACAAGGAGGTTATAAAAATGAAACATGGAAAAAAGTATAAAGAAGCTGCCAAATTAGTTGATAGAAATCTTCAGTATGATACAGAGGATGCTTTTAATCTTGTAGAAAAAACAGCGACGGCAAAATTTGACGAAACAATAGAAGCACATATAAAATTGGGTGTTGACTCAAGACACGCAGATCAGCAAGTTAGAGGAGCAGTAGTTCTTCCACATGGAACAGGAAAAACTGTGAGAGTTCTTGTATTTGCAAAGGGAATAAAAGCAGACGAAGCAACGGCCGCAGGAGCAGATTATGTTGGCGCCGAAGACTTGATCCCTAGAATTCAAAATGAAGGCTGGTTTGAATTTGATGTTGTAGTAGCGACTCCAGATATGATGGGCGTGGTTGGTAGACTAGGTCGTGTACTTGGGCCTAAAGGTCTTATGCCAAACCCGAAAGCTGGAACAGTAACAATGGACGTTACTAAGGCAATCAATGATATCAAAGCTGGTAAAATTGAATATCGTCTTGATAAAACAAATATTATTCACGTACCGATAGGCAAAGCATCTTTTGGAACAGGAAAGCTATTAGACAACTTTAACACATTGATGAGTGCTATTATTAAGGCTAAACCATCGGCAGCAAAAGGTCAATATTTAAGAAGCGTGGCTATTTCTGCAACTATGGGACCTGGTATTAAAATTAATACAACAAAAATTAGCTAATAATAACAATATATAACAAAGGGCTTGACAGATATTTTCGAATATGCTAATATCAAGTCGAAAATTGAATACTGTACCGCAGACAGTAGGTGCCTATGGCATAACGTATACAACCTACCGAGGTTTTGATAGAGGATTGTATGAGTCACTTTACCTGCGGTTGTTTGCGTAAAGTGGCTTTTTTATTTGCAAAACGAAAATAGGAGGTGGAATATAAAATGATCAATGCAAATTCAGAATCAAAAAAAGTTATAGTAGAAAAAATTAAAGGAAACATTGCTGGAGCGGCATCTATCACTATCGTGGATTATCGTGGTCTTACAGTAGAACAAGACACAAGCTTAAGAAAATCTATGAGAGATGCGGGCGTGATATATAAAGTTTACAAAAACAGTATGTTTGGCCGAGCGATTGAAGGAACAGAGTTTGAAGATCTCAAGAAGCACTTGGAAGGGCCAACAGCAGTGGCGATAAGCCAAGATGATGCGACCGCGGGGCCACGTGTTTTAGCAGAGGCGGCAAAAAAACTAGAAAAGCTGGAGTTTAAAGCAGGCGTGGTAGAAGGTAACTACTATGACGCAAAAGGAATCGAAAAAATTGGTAATATCGCTCCAAGAGAAGAGTTACTTGGTAGATTGCTTGGAAGCTTTAAATCACCTATTTCGAGCTTTGCAAGAGTTATTAAAGAAATTGCTTCTAAAAAAGAAGAGGCTTAAAAAATTTACGGAGGTGCTATAATGGCAAAATTATCAATTAATGAAATTATTGATGCAGTTAAAGAATTAACAATATTAGAACTAAATGAGTTAGTAACAGCTTGTGAAGAAGAGTTTGGAGTATCTGCCGCGGCAGGAGTTATGATGGCAGCAGGGCCAGCGGTTGTAGAAGAAGAAAAAACAGAATTTGACGTTGAGCTTACTGAAACAGGCGGAGAAAAAATTAAGGTTATTAAAGTTGTGCGTGAAATTACAGGTCTTGGGCTTAAAGAAGCAAAAGATGTGGCAGAAGGTGCACCAAAAATTATTAAAGAAGGTCTTTCTAAAGAAGACGCAGAGGCTATTAAAGCTAAACTTGAGGCTGTTGGAGCTAAAGTTACACTTAAATAATAATTTGTTTGGGGGAGCTATTAAGTCGTATAGCTCCTTTTTTGGTCTGAAAAAATTATTAAATGGGGTTGACGAAATTTTCAACTTCTGCTACTATTTTTAAATGCGTCAATTTTTAAGATTTTCTTTTTATGTTCTAAAAATGGACAATATATTATTTTTTTGTGTATAAACAAAGAAAAATATGTTTCATGTTTTTAAAAAATACATATGCTTTAGGGCATTTGTAGATTTATAAATTTTGCAAGGGGTGAAAGTACACATGCAAAAATCCAAGATTAACCCAATTGAAATGGGAAAGCAAGTGCGTATGAGTTATGCACTATCAAATGAGATTTTTGAAATTCCAAATCTAATAGAAATACAAACAGATTCATACAAATGGTTCTTAGAAGAAGGCTTAGACGAAGTATTTAAAGATATTTCTCCAATAGTAGACTTTAACGGAAATCTAATGTTAGAATTTATTAATTTCTCATTAGATCCACATTCTAAATATACTGTTGAAGAAGCCAAAGAAAAGGATGTAAATTATGCTGCTTCTTTGAAGGTAAAAGTTCGCCTATATAATAAGGAAACGGGCGAAAGTATGGATAATGATGTTTTTATGGGCGATTTGCCTTTAATGACAGAAACTGGTAGTTTTATTATTAATGGTGCAGAAAGGGTTATTGTTAGTCAGCTAGTCCGATCGCCAGGGATTTATTATAATCGTGAGTTTGACAAATTTGGAAAAAGACTTTTTTCGGCAACAGTAATACCAAATCGTGGTGCATGGTTGGAGTATGAAACAGATTCAAACGATATTTTTTATGTGAGAGTGGATAGAACGCGAAAAGTTCCTGTTACTGTTTTAATGAGAGCACTAAGACTGGGTACAAATGTAGAAATTATAGACATGTTTGGAGAAGAACCGAAAATTTTGGCTTCGATAGAAAAAGACGGCTCTAACTCGTATGAAGAAGGTCTAATAGAAATTTATAAAAGAGTTCGCCCAGGTGAGCCACCAACGGTTGAAAGTGCTGAAACTTTACTTGCAAATATGTTTTTTGACTCCAGAAGGTATGATTTAGCAAAGGTCGGAAGATATAAATTTAACAAAAAACTTGCCCTTAAAAATAGAGTTAAAGGATTTACTCTTGCTGAAGATGTAGTAAATATGGTTACTGGTGAAGTGGTTGCTGAAGCTGGTGATAAAATTTCTGAAGAGTTGGCCGATATTATTCAAAATACTGGGACTTCAAATGTAAAGATTGAAATTAGTGACCTTGATAGACCAGTAGTTGTATTAACGAATCAAATGGTTGATATAGCGCAATTTGTAGATATAGATAAAGTCGAATTTGGAATTAAAGAAAATGTTTATTATCCAGTGTTGGCAGAAATCATCGAAAACAATAGTGATATAGATGAAATAAAAGAACTTATAAAACAAAGAATGAATGAGTTAATTCCAAAACATATTACATCAGAAGATATATTTGCATCTATGAATTATGTAATAAATTTGGAATATGGCATTGGCGCGAGAGATGATATAGACCATCTAGGAAATCGTCGTATAAGAGCCGTCGGAGAGTTGTTGCAAAACCAATTTAGAATAGGTCTAACTCGTATGGAAAGATCTGTTCGCGAAAGAATGACAACACAGACAGATGAGCCAGCAAATCCTCAAACATTTATTAATATACGTCCTGTGACAGCCGCTATAAAGGAATTTTTTGGAAGTTCACAACTTTCGCAATTTATGGACCAAAACAATCCATTGGCAGAATTGACGCATAAACGAAGATTATCTGCCTTGGGACCTGGAGGTTTATCTAGGGAAAGAGCCGGCTTTGAGGTTCGAGATGTTCACTACTCGCATTATGGCAGAATGTGCCCTATTGAGACTCCAGAAGGCCCAAATATCGGATTGATTAACTCTTTGGCAACGTTTGCTCGAATCAATGAATATGGATTTATTGAAGCTCCATATAGAATTGTAAAAAAAGATGAAAATGGTGAGCCAGTTGTTACAGAAGAATTTAGATATGTTACTGCAGATGAAGAAGAAAGCTATACTATTTGTCAAGCAACAGAAGAATTGACCAACGATATGCATTTTGTTCGTAAAAAAATTACGGCCAGAAGACGAGAAGAAATTTTGGAATTTGACTATAAAGAAATTGATATGATGGATATATCTTCTAGACAAATTGTCTCTGTTGCGACAGCGATGATTCCGTTCTTAGAAAACGATGATGCAAATAGAGCTCTAATGGGTGCAAACATGCAACGACAGGCTGTGCCGCTTATTAAAACCAATAGCCCGATTGTGGGAACAGGAATGGAAGCGAAGGCAGCGAAGGACGCAGGTGTGTTGATCATTGCTAAAGAAGACGGCGTCGCAGAAAGCGTGACATCTCGAGAAATAATAATCAGAGAAGACGAAACTATGCGTCGTAGAGTATATACGTTAACTAAATTTACTAGAAGTAATCAAGGTACTTGTATAAACCAAAGACCTTTAATTAGCAGGGGTGACTTTGTTAGAAAAGGCGAAATAATCGCAGATGGTCCTTCAACAGAGAATGGTGAGTTGGCACTTGGACAAAACCCATTGATTGGATTTATGACATGGGAAGGATATAATTTTGAAGATGCAATATTGCTGAGTGAGCGACTTGTTAAAGAAGACGTATATACCTCTGTTCACATTGAAGAATATGAGGTGGAAGCAAGGGATACCAAGGTTGGAACAGAAGAAATTACAAGAGATATCCCAAACACAAATGAGGAATCGCTAAAAGACCTAGATGAACGAGGAATTATTCGTATAGGTGCAGAAGTAAGGGCGGGCGATATTTTAGTAGGCAGAGTAACGCCAAAAGGTGAGACAGAACTAACTGCAGAAGAGCGACTTCTTAGAGCGATATTTGGTGAAAAAGTTAGAGAAGTTCGAGACACATCCTTAAGAGTACCCCATGGTGAAGCAGGAATCATTGTAGATGTAAAAATATTTACTCGTGAAAATGATGATGAATTATCTCCGGGTGTAAATAGGATGGTTCGTTGCTATATAGCGCAAAAGAGAAAGATTTCTGTAGGAGATAAAATGGCTGGTCGACATGGAAATAAAGGTGTTATTTCGAGAGTGTTGCCAGCAGAAGATATGCCGTTTTTACCAAATGGGAGACCGCTTGATATTGTGTTAAATCCGTTGGGCGTGCCTTCTCGTATGAATATTGGGCAGGTTCTAGAAGTTCACTTGGGCTTAGCGGCAAAGGCGCTTGGCTTTAAAATTGCCACACCAGTATTCGATGGGGCTAATGAGCAAGATATAATGCAAACTTTAGAAATGGCAAATGATTATGTAAATTTAGAAGATTTTGAAGACTTTAGAGATTTGTGGGCAGATAAGCTGAAGCCAAGTGCGTTACAGTATCTAGAAGATAACTTGGAACATCGACAAGAGTGGCAAGGCGTGCCGATAGATAGAACCGGAAAAATTAGACTTAGAGATGGCAGAACAGGTGAAGAATTTGATAACCCTGTAACTGTGGGATATATGCATTATTTGAAACTGCATCACTTGGTAGATGATAAAATGCATGCGCGTTCGACCGGACCGTATGCCACAATTACGCAACAACCGCTTGGAGGAAAAGCTCAATTTGGTGGGCAGCGTTTTGGAGAGATGGAAGTTTGGGCCCTGGAAGCATATGGAGCTGCATATACTTTGCAAGAAATTTTGACGATCAAATCTGATGATGTGGTTGGGAGAGTTAAAGCATATGAAGCGATTGTGAAAGGTGAAAATATTCCAGAACCAGGAATCCCAGAATCATTTAAAGTATTGCTTAAAGAACTGCAATCTCTAGGCCTTGATATTAAAGTTATGACTGATGATATCGAAATAGAAATTAAAGAAAATATTTATGATGGCACTAGTGTTACAGTAGATTTAGATACTTTAACAGGCAATCAAGAAAGTTATAAACAAGATCCTAATGATGATATGCATGAAATTGAAGATATAGACGATTTAGAATTTGACGATGAAGAAGACGATGATTTTATAGATGATTTGGAAGAAGATGAAGCAAAAATGGGACTTAGTGTTCAAAAGGGTACAATGCAGCATTCTATAACAGTATCTGCAGATAATAATGCAGATTTGGAGATAGATGATGATGATGTTTTTGAAGACGAAGATTTTATAGAAGAAACTAAACACAAGATTACAATCACAAAACCGGCTAAAAAAGAAAGAATTCCATTAGTTGATAGTTATATAGATATTGATGATGACTTTGATAATATGGATGATGTTGGTAATGAAGATGATGAAGACGATGATATTATGGATGAATATTATTATAACTATGATAACACAAATGATAATGGCAAAAAGAAAAATTCGGATGATGATAAAAATAGTAAGAATAGATTGACCGATGAATTTGATTATGGTGATGATGATTTAAAATATGGTGACTCCGATCTTGATGATGATGGTAGCAGAAAGTCTCGTAAGCATTAATGAAGAGTACTTCTCAGAAAGGAGAAAATAATAATGGATATGGATCAACCAATTGCGTTTGAAAATATAAAGATAGGTCTGGCTTCACCAGATAAAATTCGTCAATGGTCAAGAGGCGAAGTTAAGAAGCCGGAGACTATAAACTACCGTACTCAGCGCCCGGAACGAGAAGGGCTTTTCTGTGAGAAAATTTTTGGACCTAGTAAAGATTGGGAATGTCATTGTGGTAAGTATAAAAGAATTAGGTATAAAGGTGTAATTTGCGATAGATGTGGGGTAGAAATTACACGAGCCAAGGTGCGACGTGAAAGAATGGGGCATATTGAACTGGCAGCTCCTGTTTCACACATTTGGTATTTTAAAGGTATTCCAAGTAAGATGGGACTAATTCTTGATATTGCCCCTAGAATTTTAGAAAAAATTCTATATTTTGCTTCTTATATCATCACTTATGTTAGTTCAGAATATGAAAAACGTGAAGGAATTTCTTATAAGCAAGTTTTAACAGAAAAAGAGTTTCAAGAAGTTGATAGAAGATATAATGACGAAGCTAGAGAAAGAGATGGGACAGTAGCATTTGTTGCAGAAATGGGTGCAGAAGCTATAAAAAAACTTCTTCAAGATATAGATTTGGAGAAGGAAAGTGAGACTCTAAAAACTCAGCTTGTTGATGCCACAGGGCAAAAAAGAATTAGAATTATAAAAAGACTTGAGGTAATCGAATCATTTAGGTTAGCAGGTAGTAAGCCAGAATGGATGATTTTGGATGTTATTCCTGTATTGCCACCAGATTTGCGTCCTATGATTCAGCTGGATGGAGGTAGATTTGCAACATCAGACTTAAATGATTTGTATAGGAGAGTTATTAATAGAAATAATCGTCTTAAAAGACTTGTAGATCTCGGTGCACCTAATATTATTGTTAGAAATGAAAAGCGTATGCTACAAGAAGCTGTAGACGCATTAATTGATAATGGTAGACGCGGTAGACCGGTGACAGGGCCAGGAAATAGACCGCTTAAGTCGCTTTCGGATATGCTAAAAGGTAAGTCGGGACGATTTAGACAAAATTTGTTAGGGAAGCGTGTCGATTATTCTGGGCGTTCGGTTATTGTTGTAGGTCCTTATCTAAAGATCTATCAGTGTGGGCTTCCAAAAGAGATGGCAATAGAGTTGTTTAAGCCATTTGTTATGAAGAAGTTAGTATCAGATGGAATTGCACAGAATATTAAAAATGCAAAGAATATGATAGAGAGTTTAAAAACTGAAATTTGGGATGTATTAGAAGAAGTAATCAAAGAGCATCCGGTTATGCTAAATCGTGCTCCAACACTGCATCGTTTGGGGATACAGGCTTTTGAACCCACATTAGTAGAAGGGCGAGCGCTAAAACTGCATCCTCTTGTTTGTGCTGCCTATAATGCAGACTTTGACGGAGATCAAATGGCGGTGCACGTTCCATTATCTGTAGAAGCGCAAACAGAATGTAGATTTTTGTTATTGGCTCCAAATAACTTGCTAAAGCCATCTGATGGTGCGCCCGTGGCTGTTCCTTCACAGGATATGGTGTTGGGAATGTATTATTTGACATTGGATAGAGCCGGTGAAGAAGGTGAAGGCAGATACTTTAAAGATGAGAATGAAGCAATTTTGGCATACGAAACTAAAGAAATTAGTTTACATGCAAAGATTAAAGTTAGAAGAACCGTTGAATTTAACGGACAAAGTTTAACCGGAATGACTGATACAACTGTTGGGCGAATCTTTTTTAATGAAGCAATTCCTCAGGATTTAGGGTTTGTGAAGAGAATTTCTCCAGAAAGTGCTCTAAAGTATGAGATTGATTTCTTGGTAGGCAAAAAGCAGTTAGGTCAAATTATTAAGAAAAGCATTAATACGCATGGTGCAACAAAAACGGCTATTTTATTAGATAGTATTAAAGATCTAGGATTTAAATTTTCTACACGTGGAGCACTTACAGTTTCTGTATCAGATATGGTTATTCCAGAACGTAAAAAAGAATTTTTGGCAGAAGCCGAAAAATCTGTAGACCAGGTTACTAGGCTGTTTAGACGTGGTTTGATGACCGACGAAGAAAGATATAATAAGGTTATTCAATCTTGGAATGCCGCGAATGATAAGATCACAGAAGCATTGTTATCAGGGCTAGGTAGATATAACAACATCTTTATGATGGCCGATTCAGGTGCGAGGGGATCTAATAACCAAATTAAGCAGTTGGCAGGGATGCGAGGACTGATGGCATCTCCGTCTGGTAGAATCATCGAGTTGCCAATAAAGGCAAACTTTAGAGAAGGGCTAACGGTATTGGAATACTTTATTTCTGCACATGGAGCTAGAAAAGGGCTTGCAGATACTGCTCTTAAGACTGCTGACTCTGGATATTTGACAAGACGTTTGGTTGACGTTTCGCAAGATGTTATTATCAGAGAGCTTGATTGTAATCATCCGATAGAAAAAACTGTGAGAATAACTAAAATTACAGATGAGTTAATAGGCAAAAAGTTGGCCGCAGATGTAATTAATATGACAACAGAAGAAGTGGTAGCAGAAGCAGGAGAAGTAATTACTGCCGAGCTATTTAGTATTTTAAAAGCAAGAGTGCCTGGAGTTAAAGAGATTAAATTCTGGCAAAAACCTAAAATTCCTGGGATGGTCGTTAGCGCATTTAAAGAAGGCACCGAAATGATAGAGCCTTTAAGTGAAAGGATTACAGGAAGATTTGCAGCTGAAGATATATATAATCCAGAAACTGGAGAATTGATTATAGAAGAAGATAAGATGATTACTCCACATTTGGCAGAATATATAGATTCTTTGGGAATCACTGCAGTAAGAATTAGAACAGCGCTATCCTGTAAGTCGACAATTGGTGTATGTGTTAAATGCTATGGTGCAAACATGTCTTCTGGAAACCAGGTGCGAATTGGTGAATCAGTAGGAATTATAGCTGCACAATCGATTGGAGAGCCTGGTACGCAATTAACAATGAGAACTTTCCATACGGGAGGAATAGCAGGAGACGATATTACTCAGGGTCTTCCGCGTATAGAAGAACTTTTTGAAGCAAGAAAGCCAAAGGGGCTTGCTATTATAACAGAATTCGCAGGCGAAGTGGCTATTATCGAAAGTAAGAAAAAACGTGAAATTTCGATCACCAATGCTGATACTGGAGAAATGAAATCATATTTAATACCGTATGGATCTCGAATTAAGGTTAAAGATGGAGACTATATAGAAGCAGGAGATGAGCTGACTGAAGGTAGTATAAATCCACATGATATCTTAAAGATTAAGGGAATTCGCGGAGTGCAAGACTATATGCTAAAAGAAGTTCAAAGAGTTTATCGTTTGCAAGGCGTGGATATAAATGACAAGCACGTCGAAGTTATTGTGAGACAAATGATGAAAAAAGTGAAAATTGAAGAAAATGGTGATACAACGCTACTCCCTGGAAGTTTGGTAGACGTATTAGAATATGAAAAAATTAATGAAGTGACGATAGAAGAAGGTGGAACGCCAGCAGATGGAAAGCCTACTTTGTTAGGTATTACAAAAGCATCGTTGGCAACAGAATCATTCCTATCGGCAGCATCTTTCCAAGAAACAACCAGAGTTTTAACAGACGCTGCAATAAAGGGTAAGGTTGATCCACTAATTGGGTTAAAAGAAAACGTTATTATTGGTAAGTTAATTCCTGCCGGAACAGGTATGGATAGGTACAGAAAAATTCAAATTGTTGAATAAGATCGAGAAGCTTACGGACTACCGTAGGCTTCTTTTTTTTCACATAATGCAAAATATTTCATATTATATTAAATCTAGGATGACTAAAATACTGTATATACTATTGCAGTGAAAATCATGGATGTAAAAAGATATTGTTGTAAAAAGGGGGGGAATGTTGTGATACAATCATTAGAAGGAATTAACTTGGGAGTTGCAATTTGTGGTTCGTTTGGTACATTTAAAAATACTATTGAGATGGTAAAACAATTTATAGAATTAGGGGTAAATGTATATCCAATTATGTCTTATACCGCATATGAAAATACAACTAGATTTGGATTAAGAGAAGAATTTATTGAACAAATAGAAAATGTGACAAAAAACCAAATTGTGCATACTACTGAAGGAGTGGAGACATGGGATTGCATGGTAACGTTAGATGCAATTTTGATTGCTCCTTGTACAGGCAATACATTGGCTAAACTGGCAAATGACATTACAGATACTCCGGTTACATTAGTTACAAAAGCAATGCTCAAAAATTCAAAGCCTGTAGTAATAGCGGTCGCAACAAATGATAGATTGGGAAGTAATCTCAAAAATATAGGAACAATGATTAAAAATCAAAACGTTTACTTTGTGCCGTTTAATCAGAGTGATCCGCAAAGTAAACCGTATGCGTTAGTGGCGAATTTTTTGTTGGCGCCAGACTCAGTTTTGGCAGCAGTGAATCAAAAACAAATTCAACCAATTATTTCAACTTAAAAAATAGTTAGCTGATTTCTAAAATAAATTATAGAAGTCAGTTTTTTTTTTAAACTTGACAACGATAAAAGTTTATGCTAGCATAAATTATAACTTTAATTAGTGATATGTTGAAGTTAATTAGGGAAGAAACACATTGTAAATACATACGAAAAGATTAGTGAAAAGTTATAAAAAGGGGGGCACTGATGAAAGTAGCAATTCAAAAGTTTGGTAAAATATTGAGCGCTATGGTTATGCCAAACATGGGAGCTTTCATTGCTTGGGGACTTATCACCGCGTTATTTATACCAGCAGGATGGTTTCCAAATGAAAATTTAGGCGAATTGGTAGATCCGATGCTTAGCTATTTACTACCAATATTAATCGCATTATCAGCTGGAAAGATGTTTGGTGGCGAAAAAGGGGCTGTAGCAGCGGGAATTGCTGTAATAGGGGTAATACTTGGAGCACCAGATCAACCTATGCTTATGGGGGCAATGCTTATAGGTCCTTTAGCAGGATGGTCGATTACAAAATTTGACAAATTAATAGACAACAAGGTCAAGGCTGGCTTTGAAATGCTAATAAATAATTTCTCAACAGGAATTATAGGAATGTTATTAGCTATTATAGGGTTTTATGTTATTGGACCATTTATGTCTATACTATTAACCATATTAACAGCGGGAGTAAATTTGCTAGTGGAAAACAGTTTACTCCCATTTGTTGCGATATTTATAGAACCCGCAAAAGTGTTGTTTTTAAATAATGCAATAAATCATGGAATTTTAACACCTATAGGCACCGAACAAGTTGCAGAACTGGGCAAATCAATTATGTATATGTTAGAATCAAACCCAGGTCCGGGACTCGGAGTTATATTGGCGTATATGGTATTTTCAAAAAATAAAACTACAAAAAGCTCAACGCCAGGGGCGGCAATTATTCATTTGTTTGGCGGGATTCATGAAATATATTTTCCTTATGTATTGATGAATCCAATGGTAATCATTGGTCCAATTGTAGGATCGATTGTAACAATTTTTTATTACTTAGTATTTAATGCAGGACTAATTGCACCAGCGGCGCCGGGATCAATTATAGCATATATGGCTGTATCTCCAAAAGGCGAAACTTTAATCGTGCTGGGTGGCGTATTAATAGCAACTGTGGTTTCATTTGTTATATCTGCTATATTTGTGAGAATGGCCGGAGACAAAGATTTAGATGAAGCAAAAAATCAAGTAGCAAATATGAAAGCTCAATCTAAAGGAATAGAATTGGCGACTGAAAGTAAAATCGAAAAAATAGTATTTGCTTGCGATGCCGGAATGGGATCTAGCGCAATGGGAGCAACTAAGTTTAGAAATAGAATTGCAAAATTAAATTTGGACATTGTTGTAACTAACAGCTCAGTGGATACGGTACCTGCAGATGCTAATATAGTGGTTTGCCAAGAAGTTCTAAAAGATAGAGCAATAAAATCAGCCAATAATGCACAGATTATAACTATAGGTAACTTTTTAACAGATCCAAATCTGGATGGGTTATATAACTTTATAGTAGAAAATGTAGCTGAGGCTCCAACTGCTGAGGCTCCAATCGCTGAGGCTCCAATCGCTGAGGCACCAACTGCTGAGGCAGCGGAAAATGAAGTGTTAAATAAAGGTAATATTAAATTAGGCTGCAGTGCAGAAACCAAGCAAGAAGCTATTACGGCAGCAGGTCAGTTACTGGTAGAGCAAGGTTATGCAAATGAAGAATATATTCAAGGAATGCTAAACAGAGAAGAGACAACAACGACTTGTTTAGGATTTGGAGTTGCAATACCGCATGGAACAATAGAGACTAAAAAGGAAGTGAAGAAAACAGGAATAGTGTTCTTGCAATATCCAGAAGGTGTAATGTTTGATGATGAGAAAGTTCACTTAGTATTTGGTATCGCGGCCGCCGGTGATGAGCATATGGAGATCCTGGCTCAAATAGCAGATCTAGTGGAAGATGATAGCAAGCTAGAGACGTTGCGAACAACTAGCGACTTAGATGAAATCATGGGGTTATTAAACGTAACGCTGTAGAAGATATTTCATTATAAGATATAAGAAAGGATTGTGTACATGAAAAAGGTCATTCAATTGGGAGCTGGAAATATAGGAAGAGGTTTTATTGGATATTTGCTGCATAAGTCAGGGTATCATGTGATATTTGCAGATGTTGTAGAAAAAGTTGTAACGCAAATAAATGAGGATAAAAAATATACCATATTTGTAATGGATACAGAATGTATGGAAGATGAAGTCTCAAATATTAGTGCGATATATTCAAACAAAGACGAGTTTATCGATGCAATGGGCGAGGTATCTCTCTTAACTACAGCGGTAGGACCTAATGTGTTAAAAATAGTGGCTCCAACAATTGCAAAAGGCATTGAAGCAAGATTTAAGTCTGGGAATAAGGAGTATCTAAATATTATTGCCTGCGAGAACGCTGTTAATGCTAGTAGCGGATTGAAAGAAAATGTGTATGAGAATTTGAGTGAGGATGCAAAAGCGTATGCAAATGAGTTTGTGGGATTCCCTAATTCATCGGTAGACAGAATTGTTCCGCCAGCAAAGTGCGACAATCCGATAGATGTTGTGGTAGAAAAGTATTATGAATGGAATGTGGAAAGGGATGGCTTCAAAGGAGAAATTCCAAATATTGAAGGCATGAACTTGACTGATAATTTGATGGCTTATGTGGAAAGAAAGTTATTTACGCTAAATACGGGGCATGCTATATCGGCTTATTTGGGAAATTTAAAAGGATACAAAACCGTAGACGAAAGTATTAATGACGAGGAAATTTACAATGTTGTAAAAGCAGCTATGATAGAAAGCGGGAATGGTCTAATCAAGAAGTATAACTTTGATGAAGAAATGCACCTGAAGTATATTGATAAAATCATTTTGAGGTTTAAAAATGTTCATCTAAATGATGATGTGGAAAGAGTGGGCAGAGAGCCATTAAGGAAATTATCGCCAAGTGATAGATTGATTAAACCTCTGGAAACAGCATTGTCGTATGGGTTAGATGTAGATAACTTAATTACGGGAATTGCTGCAGCGCTAAGATTTTGCAGTGATGCCGATGCTCAGAGTCTAAAGCTCAATAAAGACATCGAAGAAAAAGGTGTAACGGAAATTATTACAACGATAACTCAAATAACTGATAAAAGTATAATCGAAGCAATAGCAAATAAGCACACTGAATTAGCATAGTGAAAATAGGAGGTTAACACAATGAAAAAAGAGTCAATTGAAATTTTAGCGCCAGAGGGTTTGCACGCAAGACCGGCAGGTGTGATTGTAAAAGAGGCGGCCAAATTTGCAAGTGAAATTAAACTGGCAAAAGGAGCAAAAGAAGTGAATGCCAAAAAATTAATTTCGGTTTTGAGCTTAGGCGCTAAAAAAGGCGAAGTTGTAGTATTGACTGTGGAAGGTGCAGACGAAGATACTGCATTCGAAAAGATTAAAACATTGATTTTGGAAGCTGAGTAAAAGTATAGGACTTGTGGAGTGAGATATGTCACCCTACAAGTCTTTTTTATGAAATGACAAAATTTAGGAGGTATGGATATGTGTGGAATAGTAGGCTACATTGGTTTAGATGGCAAAATGGACGTAACAGAAATGTTATTATCTGGTTTAGAAAAGTTGGAATACCGAGGATATGATTCGGCAGGCATCGCGGTATATGATGAAGGCGTAACTATATTTAAGGACAAGGGAAGAGTCGCGAATTTGCGTTCTTTGGTAGATAAAACTATACGCCCTAACCTGGGTATCGCACACACCAGATGGGCAACACATGGAGTGCCTAGCAAAATTAATTCGCATCCTCACGCTTCATCGAGTAATAGGTTTACAATTGTTCATAATGGAGTTATCGAAAATGAAGTAGAGTTGCGCAATGCGTATTTATCAGATTACAATTTTGTATCTGATACAGACACAGAAGTTGTTGCTGCACTTATCGAAAAGTTTGCAGCTGGCGAGGATAATGTGGGCGTTGCCATTCGACACGTGATGGGGTTGATTAAGGGGTCATATGCTCTTGGTATTATCGATGCGGAAACGCCTGATATTTTGTATGCAGCAAAGAATAAGTCACCGCTACTTATTGGCTTGGGAGAAGGATGCAACATGATTGGCTCTGATGCTATGTCGATTATAAAGTATACAAATAAATTTATTGAAATTCATGATGAGGAATTTATAGTGCTGAAATCATCAGATGTATCTATCTATTCGATATTGGGCAAAAAATTGAGAAGAGAGCCTTATATTGAGACGCTGGATGCAGCAGAAACGGAAAAGGGGATCTATCCATTTTATATGCTGAAAGAAATCGATGAGCAGCCATATGCTATTAGACGTATTGTGGCAGAATACTTTGACGAAGAAGAAATTAAAATCGATGCTGAAATAGTAAAAATACTGGCGGATGCTGATAGAATTTATATAGTGGCGGCGGGGACTAGTATGAATGCGGGGTTTGTGGGAAAGCAGTTGTTTGAATCCGTTAGTAACATTCCGACAGAAGTTCACATTGCTTCTGAATTTGTATATAACACGCCTATCATTAGTCAAAGCCCGCTGTTTATTTTTTTGTCGCAGTCGGGGGAAACTGCAGATAGCCGCGCGGTACTGGTAAAGATCAAGTCTTTGGGATACAAATCGTTGACTATTACTAATGTAAAAGGGTCTACATTATCGCGCGAAGCGGATTATACGCTATTGCTACATGCCGGGGTGGAAATAGCGGTTGCATCAACGAAAGCATACACCTCGCAAATTGCTGTTATGTCGATCCTTGCAGCAAAGCAGGCTAATATAGATGCTCTAGCATTAAAGAAAGATTTGGCACTCGTTGCTAATATAATAGAATCTATTACTGATAATAAATCGATATATGAAAAATTGGCAAACGAATATTTGGTGAAAAGAAACTGCTTTTATATAGGCAGGCATATCGATTATTTTGTGGTTCTAGAAGCAGCGCTAAAGCTTAAGGAAATTTCGTATATACAGACAGAAGGCTTTGCTGCAGGAGAATTAAAGCATGGCACAATTGCTTTGATAGAAGATGGAACCCCGGTGATAGCTGTGATATCTCAGGAAAATATCAATTTGAATACTCGCTCCAACATCAAAGAGGTAAAATCGCGAGGTGCCAAAACTATAGTAATTGCATTAAAATCGTTGAGCTCTGCAACTGATCAGATCGTGATAGATGATGTAAACCCGATGTTGGCGCCTTTGGTAACTATTGTGCCAACGCAATTGCTTGCATATTACGCGGCATTAGGACGCGGGCTCGATATTGACAAACCAAGAAATTTGGCAAAATCGGTAACAGTAGAATAAAAAAAACCACTACACTAGGTAATGGCAGAGTGATTTTGTAGAGGAAAGCTACGTTTATTGTAGTGATTGCAAAATGACTTTAACTTTTTCGTAGCGAGAGCCTCGAATTAGAGTGATGCTGACTGATTCTCGAACGTTATATTGTGACAATGTGGCGATCAATTCGTTTGCAGTAGAAACATCATCGTTGTTAACCTTAACAATAACGTCACCAACTTCGATTCCGGCTTGGTCTGCGCTTCCACCAGGAACAACGCCTTCTACTAAAGCACCAACTGAAGCTTGATTGCCAAAGTATGAATTCGGGTATGCGTCAGTTATATATACCCCAAGCGCTGCTCTTTCTATGCCACCTCTAGCAATGATTTGTGTGGCAATAGGTAGAGCCTCAGTGATGGGAATTGCGAATCCGATGCCCTCAACTTCTTCGCTCGATAGCTTGGCAGTATTTAGGCCTATGACATAGCCATCTACAGAAGTGAGTGGTCCTCCGCTGTTTCCCGGATTGATTGCAGTATCAGTTTGAATATATGTGCTGTTTTGTGCAGAAAGATTGGTTTGGCGATTTAGTGCACTGATAACGCCCAGTGTAACGCTGTTATAGTATTCTTTGTCGAGGGGGCTGCCTATTGCAAGTACTATATCGCCTACAGATATGTTAATATTTTCATCGATTTTTGCAAGTGTAATTTGCTCTTTTGCAGAGTGAGAAATTTGCTTTAACGGAATTGATACAACGGCTATATCGGTATGAGTATCGATCCCTATAATTTCTCCTTTATATGTGCCCAGTGTTGGGCTGGTGATTACAAGATTTACGGCATCTTCTAGCACGTGAGCATTTGTTAGAATATATAAATTTGTTTCATCTTGTTTAAATATTAGACCCGACCCTAGCCCTTCTCCGTCATCAAAAATTAAATTTCCCGGAATTGTGGTCGTGATAGATACAACGCTTTTCCCTACTTCTTCAGCAATGTCAGCAATGTTGGAGGTGGTCATGATCGGCATAACTGCTTCGGTCAATACCTTTGGGTCTGCTAACATTTTTTTTGTGGATACAGGTCGCAGAATCATTTGATCATTTGCAACGACGTATGTTGTGGTATATAGGTATCCAATCAATGCAGCAGGTGCACCAAACATTACTAAAATTGTTGCCCCTATTATAATCTTACCAAGTGTTTTCAATTTTTACTTCCTTTCTCTACTTTAACTCTACAACGGTTACTCCATGTTCCCCCTCACCATATTTGCCTGGTCTATAGCTTTGCACATGCGGAATCTTGCGGAGCATATTTTTGATCGCTTCGCGAAGAACTCCGGTGCCTTTGCCATGAATAATGGTAACGTTTTTTAAGCCCGAGAGATACGCATCATCTAAATATTGGCTAGCAGCTTCTATAGCTTCATCTCCTGTCATTCCACGAAGATCGATTTCTGGCCTTATGGTCATAGTTTTTCTAACATTATGAGATATATTTTGGTTGGTAGTGAGGTTTTTACTCTTGTTTGTTCCCTGTACGTTTCGAGAGATGTCATCTAGCCTGACT
The DNA here is from genome assembly GCF_030708075.1 of Candidatus Epulonipiscium viviparus. Taxonomy (GTDB): domain Bacteria; phylum Bacillota; class Clostridia; order Lachnospirales; family Cellulosilyticaceae; genus Epulonipiscioides; species Epulonipiscioides viviparus. The sequence goes on from NZ_CP117982.1 coordinate 1,418,622, forward strand.
GTGATAGGCAATATTCCAAGTTGGACAGTTGCTTCGTTATTACTCACATTGGTGACAATGCCAGATTGATTGAATGAGATTACGAGCACTTCTTCTCCAACTTTAACATCTTTCAATACTTTAGGTTTGGGTTTAGTATATCCAATTTTTTTATCGATTTCTGAAGATTTAGTAATCTTAGTATTTTGGACTTTTTGTTTAATGGATTGTAGAGTGTTTTCGTCTACATTTATGAGAGATTCCCGCGCCATTTGACGAACTTCTTTAAGGATATTTTCGGTTTCAATTTCAACTTCTCGCAATAGTTCCTTGCCCTTTTCTTCGGCGCGCTTTAAAATTTTTTGACGAGAGACCTCCAGTTTTTGGCGCTCTTTTTTGATGGATTCTTTTAGCGTTTCTGCTTCTTGTCTAAATTTAAGCGCATTTTCTTTTTCGACTAGAGCAGTTCGTTTGCTATATTCGAGCTCAACTAAAATGTCTTCCATTTTTACATTTTCCTTTTGTAGAAATACCTTGGCGTCATCAATCAAATGCTCGGGAAATCCAAGCTTCTTAGAAATCTCAAATGCGTTGCTTTTGCCTGGGACACCAATTAATAATTTATATGTTGGACGAAGTTCTTGTATGTCAAATTCACATCCTGCATTTTCCACATTTGGTGTGGATAGGGCATACAACTTAAGCTCGCTATAGTGTGTAGTTGCGACAGTGGTGATTTGCTGTTTTCTGAGATGCTCTAAAATTGACATTGCAAGTGCCGCACCCTCTACCGGGTCAGTGCCCGAACCTAGTTCATCCAATAAAATTAAGCTATTGGTGGTCATATCTGCTAATATTTCAATCAAATTCATCATATGCGCAGAAAACGTACTGAGGCTTTGCTCTATGCTTTGTTCATCGCCAAGCCCTGCAAAAACATCGTCAAAGATTGCAAGTTCGCTATTCTCTTTGGCAGGGATAAATAATCCGCATTGCGCCATTATGGTAAACAAGCCAATGGTTTTGAGCGTAACTGTTTTTCCGCCAGTATTGGGACCAGTAATGAGCAGGGTGGTGAATTCTTTTCCAACATATATGTCGATAGGCACAACTGCTGTTGAATTGAGTAGTGGATGTCGCGCTCCTTTTAGATTGATATATCCTTTTTCATTAAGAACCGGAGCTCGCGCATTGATTTTGAGTGCATACTCAGATTTTGCAAAAATTATGTCCAGTTCGATAATTGATTTAAATGTGAGAAGCAGTTCTTCTGTAATAAACGAAATTTTTTCGCTGAATGTCGCTAGAATTACTTGGATTTCGTCTTGCTCCGCAGACATTAATTCTCGAATTTTATTGTTCATTTCTACTACCGCTGCAGGTTCGATAAAGACTGTCGCGCCGCTGCCAGAGGTATCGTGGACTATTCCTTTAAATGCAGTTTTTTGCGCAGCTTTAATGGGGATGCATTGTCGGCCATCCCTAACTGTTACGATGCTTTCTTGTAGCATATCTTTGTATTGGCTAGACTGAATGATATTTTGAATGGTATCTTTCACTTTTATGGTTAGCCTGGTCATTTGTCTACGAATGTTACTTAATGTGGGTGTAGCTTCATCGGAAAATTCGTCTTCCGCAATGATGCAACGCTCAATTTCATACTCTAGCTCTTTGTAGGTGCATAGCGAATCAAAATGTCTCTGAAGACTATTAAAAGTGATGCCCGTTGTTTCTTCACTAGAATATTTTTTGAGAAGACGCGAAGTTTTCAGGACTTTGCCTATATTTAAAATTTCGCCAGAGCCTATGACGCCTCCAATTTGTACTCGTTGTATAGAAGTTTTGATTTGCTTGATGCGATTGATAGGTGGGCGGCCCTTTTTTAGGCTAATATTTACTGCATCATGAGTTTGCTCCTGAAGTTGATAGACTTCTGCTGGGGTTGCGGTGGGGCGAAGTTCATTTATATGTTCGCGAGCCTCTTCGGTTATTGCGTAGTTGGCAAGTTTGGTGCGAATTTTATTAAATTCTAGTTTATATAATGCTTTTTCGTTCATTGTTCCTCCTGGCTAGTTGATGCAATATTGATTTAAATATTGTTCCATCTTTTCTTTCATAGTATCATCTATAATAATCTTTCCATCTATTGGATTATTATGCAGCGTATCGATAATATTTCTAACGGTAACGATAGGGTAAGTATCTATGCCAAACTCTTCTTTAATTTCTTGTATGGCGGTGCGGTTAGATTGGCCCTTTTCCATTCTATCTACAGAAATGACAAGCCCTTTGATGTTTACGTTGGCAGCAGATTTTAAAATAGGCAAGCACTCGCGTATTGCTGTTCCAGCGGTGATGACATCTTCGATGATAACGATATTGTCTCCATCTTTTAGCTTTGCCCCAACGATGCTCCCCCCCTCGCCGTGATCTTTGGCCTCTTTGCGGTTAAAACAATAGCAAGGGTTGAGGTTATGCTTATTACAAAGGGCAACAGACGTTGTAACAACAAGCGGAATTCCTTTGTAGGCAGGTCCAAATAGTACAAAATCTTCGGCTCCAAAGTGTTCGGCTACTGCTGCAGCGTAAAATTCTCCAAGCTTAGCGATTTGAGATGCAGTTTTATAATTTCCGGTATTAACGAAGTAGGGGGTATTTCTCCCGCTTTTTGTTACAAAGTCTCCAAACGTTAATACACCAGAGTCAACCATAAATTCAATAAATTCTTTTTTCATTGCAAAATCTCCTTTTTTGGTTTATCATAACATGCAATACTGATAATTTAAAGAGGTCAAAATGCTAAATTTACCAACAACACCCGGCGTGTATTTAATGAAAGATGATTTAGATGAAGTAATTTATGTAGGTAAGGCCAAAAATCTTAAAAATAGAGTGAGTCAATATTTTCAAAAAAACAAGAATCACTCTGCAAAGACAATCAAGATGGTTAGCAATATTGCAAGTTATGAGTATATCGTAACAAATACTGAGGTAGAGGCGTTGATATTAGAATGCAATCTGATAAAAAAGTATAGCCCAAAGTATAATATTCGTCTAAAAGATGACAAGCGATATCCATATATTAAAATTAATATAAAAAGTCCGTTTCCACAAATTCAGGTGGTGCGCAAAATTATAAAAGATGATGCAAAATATTTTGGACCGTATACAGACGCCACGAGCATGTGGGAAATGATAGAGCTCATCAAACAGTTCTGGCAGCTGCGTAGTTGCAATAAAAAGTTGCCTAAAGATATTGGCAAAAATCGAGAATGCCTAAATTTTCATATTGGTAGATGCAGTGGTCCGTGCATTAAAAATATTACAGCAAGGGAATATCATAAAATTGTGGATGAAATAGTAGAGTTTTTGAGTGGTGACTATAGGAAAGTGGTGACCGAACTGAAACAAAGGATGTCGGAAGCATCGGACGCTATGAATTTTGAGCTGGCAGCAACTCTACGAGATCAGCTTATAGCGATAGCAAAGTTGGAGCAAAAACAAACCGTGGATACTGCATCGAAGGACAATCAAGATATTGTGGCATATGCAGAAGGTACAAATGATGCGTTAATTCAGGTATATTTTGTACGAAGCGGAAAGTTGGTGGGCAGAGAGCATTTTATTCTAAGAGATGCGACAGGGGATGAAGCAAAGACACTGTTTAGAAATTTTATTTTGCAGTTTTACGCAGAAGCAACCTTTGTGCCAAGAGAAATAGTGGTACAAGTGATTCCTGCAGAAGTGGAGTTGCTAGAAAATTATTTATCAGACAAGAGGGGAGCGAGAGTTGTTATAACAAGTCCCAAAAAGGGAACCAAATTTAATTTGCTAGAGCTGGCCAAAAAGAATGCAGAACTAACGTTTTTTGAACAGGGTGATCAGTTAAAAAAGAAATTGGAAAATACAAAACTGGCGCTCTCTCAGTTGCAAGAGGCGCTAAATTTAGAAAAGCCTATAATAAGAATAGAAGCATTTGATATTTCGAATACATCGGGAGTTTATCCCGTGGGAGCTATGGTGGTCTTTGAAAATGGAGTACCCAAAAAGTCGGACTATCGCAAATTTAAAATTAAGACAGTTCGAGGACAAAATGATTATGCGGCAATGGAGGAAATGCTTTCTAGAAGATATAAAAATGCGGAAGAGGGAAAAGTTCCAGATATGATTTTTATGGATGGAGGGAAAAGTCAGGTTGCTGCGGCAAAGAAGGTTTTAGTGAAATATAACTTAGAAATTTTGGTTTGTGGAATGGTTAAAGATGAAAAACATAGAACTTTTGGGCTTTTATATGAAGATAATGAAATTGTTTTACCAAAATTTAGCAAATTGTTTAAATTGGTTACGAGAATACAGGACGAAGTGCATAGATTTGCGATCGAATATCATAGAAAATTGCGTGGAAATATTCATTCGGTATTAGATGAAATAAAAGGAGTTGGTCCAGTGAGAAAAAAAATACTTTTATTAAATTTTAAAAGCGTGTATAATTTAAAAGAAGCATCTTTAGAAGAATTGGAGCAATATATTCCAAAAGATGTGGCGAAAAATGTGTATACTTATTTTAATAGCATAAGGGGGGACAAACATGACATCAAAAAATAAAGTAAAAGTATCAAAATTAACAGAATTTCATCAGTTAAAATTATTAACGAAAGACACGCCATATGATACGAGATATATATCAGATCCAGATGTAAATAGACCCGCATTGCAGTTGGCAGGATTTTTTGATTGTTTTGACCAAGGAAGAGTTCAGGTAATAGGCACAGTGGAACACATGTATTTGCAGCAGTTAGACAAAAAAGAAAGGCTAGAACGTTTAGAAAAATTCTTTTCATATACAGAGATTCCGTGTGTCGTGGTTTCTAAGATAGTTAAAGAAGTGACAGATATATTAATGATAGCCCAAAAGTATAACATTCCAGTATTTCAAACAGGGCTGGGTGCTAGTCAAATTATGGCAGAAATAATACGTTGGCTTAATGTGGAGTTGGGGCCCAATATATCGATACATGGGGTGTTGGTGGATATTTATGGTGAAGGTATATTGATTACGGGAGACAGTGGAGTGGGAAAAAGTGAGACGGCACTGGAGTTGGTGCGTAGGGGACATAGACTTGTTGCAGATGATGCGGTGGAGATCAAGCGCGTTTCTGGAACTACACTGGTTGGCACGGCACCAGAAGTGTTGCGACATTTTATAGAAGTTCGAGGTATTGGCATTGTAAATATTAAAGAGCTATTTGGCATAGAAGCGGTAAAGCAAACCAAAGAAATAAGCCTGGTAATTCAGCTAGAGACTTGGGACAAAGATAAGCAATACGATCGGTTGGGATTAGAAAATGAATATACAGAAATTTTGGGTTTACAGGTGGTAACGCATCGAATTCCAATTAGACCTGGTCGAAACCTAGCAATCATATGTGAAACTGCAGCGGTAAACTATAGGCAAAAGCTTATGGGATACAATGCTGCGGAAGAACTAAATAAGAGAGTTATGGATAATTTACAAAAAAACATGAGAGAAAATAAAATTTAAAGAGGAGAAATCAATGGAGATTAAAGTTAAGCTTACATTTGGAGATGTATTTAGATATAATTTGTACGTAGGATATAAGTCTATATTTAGCAAGGTAATAGTATTAATTGGACTTGCGGTGCTTGGGTATATTGTGTATAAATTTTCTGTTGCAGATGGGCCGATATTAGATGTGATATCAAGAAATATCATTGCAATTATAGTGATGTTTTTGGCATTATGTAGCAAATTCATCAAAATATGGAAAATTACAGCTATGCAGGCAACATCGCCAATATTTCAAAAGACATCCACGTATAAATTTGCGCCAGATAGTATTTACTTGGAGCTAGATGATCAAAGTGATACTATTTCGTGGACAATTTATCAACAAATAAAAGAGACAAATAATGATTTCAGGTTTTTTGTAGATGCTGTACAAGCACAGATTGTACCAAAGCATGATATGACAACTGAGCAGATAGAAAATTTACGCAAATTTATTGAACAAGCAGTGCCAAAAGAAAAATATATATTAAAAGGATAAATAATAAATGAAAAAACTTTGCCATATTTCAACAACAAAGAAATTTTTGAACTGGTTTGATAATGATTGGAGTAAGATCGAAAAATTTTTAGAACAGCATCAATTGGATGGAATAGAGCTGGGGCTTATGAATGGGTATTCACTAAGGAAGATTCCCAAGGATATAGTGAAGGGAGTTCATTTAAGCTTCTACCCTATGTGGATTGATTTTTATAAAGGCGATATGGCAAAAGTTGCAAAGATGATTGGTGATGATGACGCAATTACGCAATACTATGGAGGGCTCAGCAAGACTGCAATAGTGGATTCTTATAAAATGCAATTTGAAAGGGCAAAGAAGTTAGAGCCAGATTATATGGTATTTCATGTTTGTAATGCAACACCGATAGAGTCTTTTAGCTACAATTTTGATTATACAAATGTGGAAGTGATAGAATATGCGGCTGAGCTGATTAATGAAGTATTTACTTATGCCGCGGGAGATCCCAAATTGTTGTTTGAAAATTTGTGGTGGCCAGGGCTAACTTTTTTGGACAAATCAGAAGCTGAGCTATTGCTAAACAAAACTGTATATAGCAAAAAAGGATTTGTTCTGGATATTTCTCACCTGATTTTAACAAATAAAAATATATCTACAGAGAAATATGCATATGAATATATAAGAGAAGTAATGGCAAATTTGAAAGAGCTTAAAAATGATATTCAAGTTGTGCATTTAAACAAAACATTGCCAAAATATTACTTTGATCAAGACTGGAAGTATAAACTAGAAAAGTACTTGAATCAGACAGATAGACAACACAAATTGGGGTTGCTTAGAGAGCATATAAAGAAAATGGACCCACATCTTCCTTTTGACGACCCTTATGCAAAAAAAATTGTAAAGTTGATTGAGCCAAAATTTTGTGTTTACGAAACAAGCCCCAATAGCATAAATCAACTAAACTACTATGTTAAAAGTCAAAACGAAGTATTGCGGGAATAAACAATGAATGGGGGGATTTACGGTGAAGAAAAAATTTACAAGAATGAAAGTAGAGAAAAAAGTTAGTGTGGTGATAACAATTTTATCAATTGTATTGCTTACTGGTGTTGTATTGAGTTTATCAGTACAAAGCATTATGACAAGTGATAAGTTATTGAAAGACTATTTTGGTACACTAGCTGAGACCAACGCAAGTTTGGTGAGTTATAAATTTGAGTTGGCAGAAAACATTTTGAATCAGATAGAAGCAACAGTTTCTACTGCAACCATTGCGGAAGGGCCAGATGTGGAGAGTAAAGTATATGAAGGAATAGAGCTGGACGCAACTGGGGCACTTGCAGAGGAGAGATTGGTTGGGCACATGTGGAAAGGTTTGGAAACATTACCCCTTTTGAGCTCTATAGGTGTGTATTATGATCCAAAATATTTTGGACTGGATGAATATGCATTTGTGGTAAATAGAAAAAATATGGCAACGCAAGATTTAATAACGTATGATAATTATAGCGATTATTCAAATGAAGAATTTTTTGCAACAGTTATGCAAACCAAAAAAGATCATCTCTCGTTGCCTTTGGTAAATGCGTACGGAGAAAATATTATTACTTTGTCAAAGCCACTAGTACAGAGAAATACTGTGGTGGGGGTATTGACGGCGGACATTTTAACAGACGAGTTTAAGGATATAGGAATAGTTCATGATGATTATGGGACATTATTTTCTAGTATTTGGGATGAAGAGTTGCATATAATATACGAGATGTTTGACGCTAGCAAAATAGGTACTGAGGCCGAACTACTAATGCAAGAAAAAAGCTCAGACAAAATATTGACTTTGATGGAAACAGGAGAGCCGTTTGGGTTAAGAACATATGCAGAACCAGGAGATGCGGGAGATGGGTATATGCATGAGAGATTTTTTGCGCCAATTAAAGTCGCAGATCAACTTTGGTGGGCTCATGTGGGGGCAAGAACTGCGACAATACACAAAGATATAGTACGAATAATGTGGACAGCTTTACTTGTTGCTATTTTTTCGGTTATTATGATAGCAGTGGTTATAATGTTTGTTAGTAGAGAATTATTGAGACCATTAGAGGGGCTAAAGAATATTGCAGAGAGCGTGGAATGCGGAAACTTATCAACAAAAGTGGAGCCTACATATGATGACGATATAGGTAAATTGACAAATACATTTAATAATATGGGGACAACATTAAGTACGATAATCAAAGAAATTGAAATGGTATTAGAGCAGATGTCAAATGGAGACTTTATAATATCAAATAAAATCAGAGCAAACTATACGGGAGATTTTGTGACTATTAAGCGGGCATTTATTAAAATATCAGAAAAACTACAGAGTACGTTAAAAACGATTTCGTCTGCATCTACAGAAGTAAGCACGGGGGCAGATAACATTGCAAGCTCGGCCATGAATTTGGCAGAAGTAAGTCAACACCAAACAGAAGCTGTAAATGAGTTTATAGAAATTACAGAAGATATGGCGATCGCCGTGGAAAAGATTAATACAAAGATAGTCAAAAATGCTACTTATGGAAAAAATGCTATAACAAGCGCAGAAGAAGGAAAAGTTGCGATGAAGGAAATGCTAGATGCGATGAATAAGATAGCAGATTCTAGTAAAACGATTTCGAATGTGTTAGACGCACTACAAGCGATTACTAAGCAAACGAACCTGTTGGCGCTAAACGCCGCGATAGAGGCAACTCATGCTGGAGAGGCTGGAAAGGGTTTTTCAGTTGTTGCCGGAGAGATTAGAAACCTTGCAAATAACAGTAGCGATGCAGTAAAAGAAGTGGAAATGATAGTGAAGGAAAATGTGGTTTTGGCAAAAGGTGGCCAGCAAATAGCCAACAAAACTGCAGGATATTTGGATAAAGTTGCAGATACTATAGGAGAAACAGGAATAATTTCTGATGAATTGCTAAAAATGAGTAATGTACAAAAAGAAAATATCGAGGGATTAGTAACAAATATTAAGATGTTGCGAAAAAGTATATTAGAAAATGCGGCATCGTCACAGGAGAATACCGCAGTTGGCGAAGAGTTGGCGGCACAGGCCATGCATCTCGAAGAACTGATGAAGGAATTTAAATTTTAAGAGGCAATTTTGTGGTTTGAATAAGGAGTGTGTAAAATGGTTTATAGCAATATTACAGAATTGGTAGGAAAAACTCCAGTGGTTCGTTTAAAAGAAAATTTGTATGCAAAGTTGGAATACTTTAATCCGGGAGGATCGATAAAAGATAGAATTGCTAAAGCAATGCTAGAAGATGTAAAGACAACAGATGATATTGTAATTATCGAACCAACAAGCGGAAATACTGGAATTGGAATTGCTATGATTTGCGCAGCGATGCAAATAAGATGTAAAATTATTATGCCAGATACAATGAGTATAGAGAGAAGAAAGATCATTTCGGCGTATGGGGCAGAAATAATTTTGACCGAGGGAAAGCAAGGAATGAAAGGGGCTATTGCAAAAGCAGAAGAATTGTTAAAAAATCCCAATTATAAGATGTGCTCTCAATTTACAAATCGTGCAAACGCTGCAGCACACTATCTAAACACAGCTGTAGAGATTATGGAGGACTTTTTAACTTTAGAATATTTTGTGGCGGCAATAGGGACAGGCGGAACGATTACAGGGGTAGCTCATAAGCTAAAAGACTATTATGAAAACTTAAAGATAGTGGGAATCGAACCAGAGGCTTCACCTTTTTTGACAAAAGGAATAGCAGGACCACATAAAATTCAGGGTATTGGTGCGGGGTTTAAGCCTGCAATTTTAGATTTGCAAGCGATAGATAAAATAGAGACAGTAACGTTAGAAGATGCGGTGGAAGCGGCACGCGAGATGGGCACTAAGTATGGTATTTTGCCAGGATTTTCTGGGGGTGCCAATTATTTTGTAGCAAGGGAAATTGCAAAGACGGCAAGGGGAAATGTGTTATTTGTTGTTCCGGATAATGGCGAAAGATATTTATCGACTGATTTGTATTAATAACTAGAATGGAGTAAAGACATGTTGGATAAAATGCTTGCAGCAATACAAGAGGTAATAAAGACTTACAAAAAAAAGGATCCTGCAGCTAAAAGTACGGCGTTGCTATTATTAGCTCATCCAGGAGTTCACGCAGTAGCTATGTATAGGGTATCGCATTTGCTCTGGAAAAATGATTTCAGATTTATGGCAGGAGTGGTATCTTATACTGCTAGATTTTTGACAGGGATAGAAATTCATCCGGGAGCTGTAATAGGGAAGCGATTATTTATAGATCATGGAATGGGAATTGTGATAGGAGAAACAGCTGTGATAGGAAATGATGTTATGATTTTTCATCAGGTAACATTGGGTGGGACAGGCAAGCAAAGAGGAAAGAGACATCCAACGATTGGAGATAATGTAATGCTTTCGGCTGGATCTAAGATCATAGGAAATGTGGTGATTGCGAAAAACAGCAAAGTGGGAGCTAATGCAGTAGTTTTGGGAGATGTTCCTGCAAATGCAACGGTTATTGGCTGCCCAGCTAAAATTGTAAAATTGGATGGAGATAGAGTAGAAATACCGATTGAATCGAAAACCACAAAAAAGTAAATGACAGCGTCTGCGACATGTGAAAATGTTGTGGAGGTTGTTTTTTTTTGTGTACAAATCCTTTATTGCTAATATGGTAGAGTCAGTGTATAATAAATTGATAACATATTGTTATGCTTACAAAATTCGAGATAAGAAGGAGATACATATATGAATAAAAAAATAGGATATACGTTAATGATGGCGTTGATATGTGTGGTGGGTGGCGCATGTGCAAATGTTGAAGAGACGGGGGTAGCGGTAGAAAAAGACATAGACGAAAGCAAAGTAGAGGTGGTTGCAGAAGCTGAGAGAGATCTTGAAGGCCTGGTGGTGACGATAGCGTCTTGGGCAACAGTTGCGGAACCAGAAGTAAAGGCAAGTGCGCATGAAGAAGCTCTTTGGGAATATAGGCACCAGATGATGGAAAAATATAATTTTGAAGTAGAGGAAATAGGGGTTACTGATTGGAAACAGTCTTTGGAAACGTTCTCTACAGAAACTATAACAGGCGATCCAGCAGCAGAAGTCTATAGGATTCATGCTGACTTTTTGGCAGGAGCTCTCAATAGCGGGTTGGCAACAGATTTGACCACACTAGAAAGTATTGATTTGACCGAGCCAAAATGGAACCAGGTTGTTCAAAAATACATGAGCAAAGATGGAGGAGTTTATGGGTTCGGAAGCGCATCAAATGGAACTAGGGTACTGTTTTTTAATAAGGCGATTCTAGAATCGATAGGACTTAATGAAAATGTGCTATATGATTTGCAAGTGAGCGGAGAATGGACATGGAAAAAATTTGAAGAAATTTCAGAACTGGTAACGAGAGATACAAATAATGATGGGGCTAATGATATTTTCGCAGTACCAGCCGATACGATAGATATGTATAAAATAGCAGTGCTTTCGAATGAGGGAAGCTATGTAAATATGGACGAAGACGGGATGCTATATAACGCGACGATGGAACCAAATTCGTTAGAGGCAATTGAGTGGTTGAGTAATTATTATGAAAAAGACTATGAGCATCCGTCGACATCATATTTTGAACAGCAAGAGTTATTTGCTGCAGGCAAAATTGCTATGTATGTGGGAGGAATTTCGGAGGTTCCGAAGTTTGCACGCGAGATGAAAGATGATTTTGGGGTAGTATGTTTTCCGAAAGGGCCAAAGGCTAGCCAGTATGCTGCAGGGACAACAAGCCCGGCCTGGGTTATTCCAAATACTTATACAAAGGAAGAGGCAGAGGACATTGCGTTTGTACTGGACATTTGGACCAACGAACCTCCAGGATATGATGGAGAGGACGACTGGATGGTAGCGCAGTATCCAAAATATCGCGATAAAAGAGCAGTAGAGGAAACGCTGGCGCTGTTGAAAGAGCCAGGAGTTATGAGACCGGAGTATGACATGCTAATTTCTACAGGAATAGATGTGGATAGCTGGGGCAAGAAGATTTATAATAAGATTCAGACACCTATAGAAGCATTGGAGGCTGTAGAAGCTGTATGGCAAATTGAAATTGACAAGTTTAACGAAGCAAAATCTGAATAATAAGAGGCGAACTAGATGGAACCAAATTATGAAAAAGCGGTAGCGGCGGTGGCTTATACAATCGTGCCAAATAAAAGGGCGGCACTTGGTATAGAAGTATTAAAATCTGGGAAAAATTATTTTACAGACAAAACTCCAATGACCACTGTCGATCAAATAGAGGCAGTATGATGAGGATCAGAACGGAGGGATATTAGGAGATTTTGGCTGCCACCTGATAGAGCAACATTTGCATTTCTCGGGCTGTGACTTGCAATAGCAGCTCAAAAGGATGCTATTAGAATCTAAATGAGATCTTGAAAATGTAAAAGGGAGGCTACAATGAACATATTAGAAATGCTTAAAGAGCAAGATGCTGTTAGCGACGCAACGGCGGAAGAGTTATGGGTACAGGCAATAGCGGAGGTATGTGATACAACCTATGCCAAAGAAGCAATACAAAAGCAAATGGATCGAGGAGAGCCGCTAGCTGAAATTTTGTGCCAATATTTGGGATTTTTAAATATAGTATTGGACACTACGAGCCAGCAAGTTGGACGCGTTGCATCTGAGATTGCGCAAGCTTGGGGCTATAAAGAAACAGGCAGAAAAGACTTGAGCGATACTGAAACATTGATCAAGAGCGCGGCAGTATATAGTAGATAAATTATTTGTGGGGCCATTGTAGAAACTTGCGATGGCTCTTTTTAGCAAATGTTTTGCTGATATGGATAGCAGTCCCACCAAGACTTTGCTATGTGTAGATAGAGCCATACTACCATATAGCGTTCGACAAGCGCCCATATGAAGAATTGGCATATGCGGCAGTAAAAGCAGAATTTGATCCTAGGGTAGTTGAGAAAGATTGCCGATATGAGCATTTGCCATATACTGTATAGGCATTAGATTTTGCTGCTATATAAATTTAGTAGATGAGTAACGCAATTGCTAGTATCATTGACTAAGCCGTATGCGGCATATACCGCGGCATCGTTGGCCTGATGCGCGTTGAGAAGAGCTTTGGGCATTGTGAGATCGTTATACAATTCTGCAAGGGAAGCCTCAGGAAAAGCATCGCGTGCGGCAAGAATGGCAGCTGCAGTTGTTTCGATTTGCTTGCGTTGCGATGGAGTCGGGGTACACCACGGAAAGGTGTTATATATGAGAGTGTTCGAGTAGCGATAGTCATTTTTAAGTCTGCCACATATAGTGCGCATCCAGTTCATGTGTGCCGAAGAAGTGATCACTCCAAATTCATATAAAGTTGCATTAGGAACGGTAAAAACAGAGTCCGATGCAATAATGTTGCTTGATAAATATCCGATGGGGATGTAGGAGCGATTGCCAGAACTAGTTCGAGGAATTAGTAAATAATTTGAGAGCGGTTGTCTGATGCCGGCAAATAGATAAGGTGTTTCGGCGAAGTTTTGAGTTGCAAGCGCGGAGCTAGATTTGCGATACGCTTTGACATTTTGGATGGCATTCATTATTGGCGAAATCTTTGCGTATGTCGCAGGAGGAACTCCGTCAAGCCACAAACAGAAACGCTTTTTATTGTTGATAAATTCTGTAGAACCAACAAATGGTCGAAATAATGCTTTGGCACTAGGGTAATTTGCGACGATCGCAGCTACTTCTGCAGCAGAATATTTGGAGAGGAATCCACCATCGTTGGGCTGGCTGCCATATAGCATTGTTGAAACGTCACAAATAGGTTTAGCAGTTTTGAATATTATGGTATTGCCCCCCTCTAGTAAATAGGGATTGATATTTGATACAATCTGTGAGGTGCCATTGTGGTATAAATATTTGTGTTGCCTATCAAATGTCGCAAAGCCGATGATTACGCAATAAACCTGGGCCTGGCTGTCGGCATCGATATTATTTTTCCAAGCAAAACTGCGATACGCAAAATTGATTTTAATATTTTTTTGAAGCAAGTGTGACCATAGTGTAGGAATCGCTTCGCCTTGAGCAATGCTATTGGTTGCGACAAATACACACTCGATTTTGGTCCCTATAATGAAGTTAGCGGCTTTCATAAACCAGCCGCAGACATAGTCTAAGTTGCCAAGATTTTTTGTAGCGGGATCAAATATTTTGGTAATCGCTGCCTTTTGCGCGGGTGTTTGAAGCTTGGCGCCTACAAATGGTGGATTGCCTATAATATAGCTGCATTCATCTGGTGCGATAACGTCTTTCCAGTTGATGGCTAATGCATCTGCAAGCACAATGTTGGGAGTGTTTTTGAGAGGAAAAAACTCCAATTTACTTTTAATAATGTCTTCTGTTTCTTGTAACATTTGAATTTCCGCTATCCAAAAGGCCATTTTGGCAACTGCAACTGCCGTATGGTCTATTTCTATGCCATAAAATTGAGAAATCGAAACTTTGATCACACACAATGTAGCGTCCGCCGCTATAGCATTGGTTTCATATAGATGTTTAAGCACCTCGTTTTCTAGTTTACGCAATGATATATACGCTTGGGTAAGGAAGTTGCCACTGCCACATGAGGGATCTAAAAATTTTAAGGTGGCCAACATATCTCGAAAAGCGATGAGTGCTTCAGTTTGAGCTGCAGGTGTCTCGAGAATAGATGTGAGTTGGGCATAGAGAGCATTTAGAAATAGGGGGTCGATGGCTTTATGTATATTGTCGATGCTAGTATAATGCATTCCGCCCCGGCGCTGCGTCTTGGGGTTTAAGGTAGATTCGAACACAGAGCTAAAGATCGTGGCACTGATATCTTTCCAACAAAAAGTATCAAGAGTTTCTGTTAAAATGATCTCCAAAATTGCTGGAGTAAAATTTGGGATGATGATTTTTTCGGCAAATAATCCACCATCTACATATGGAAAGTTAGCAAGAATAGGAAATTTTTTGAGCAAGTAGGGGTTTCGATCGGCAGGCTTTTGGCTGAGAATGGCAAATAAGTTAGTTAAGGCTACTCTTGCTTCTGCTGCAGAAAATGATGATAAATACGTATAAAAAATACGTTGCGTTTTAAAAATCTGGCTAGTATCTGCAAATAAGCAAAAGACGATACGAACGCAGAGGATATTGAGGCTGTTGTGTACAACGTCGCTATTGGGTGAGGCGTATTGAGGCAGTATTGCTTTATAGAGCCGACCCGCAAATTTGCCCGCAGTTATGGAGGATAAATTGGTCCGCCCCATAGCATAGTCTAGATTTTTACATTCATTAATAAGATGATTCATGGCAAAATGCCTCCTTAATATTTGTTTGTCCATTGTCATATATTATATGAAACAAATAGAAAATTAGAATAATCGGGCATGTTGCAGGTAGAGTTATTGCTCACCGTTTGCCTTGGCTATTGCCGCGTCCCAAATTCCAGATACGCTCTCTAGCGATTGCGGAAGCCGATGCAATAGAAGTTGCGGAAGTATAGCGGGCAATGAAAAGGCCGCAGATACTAAACTTTTCTCTGCGGCATAAATCTACTTTGCTTTCAATTCGATATTCTTAATGCTGATCTCACCCATATCCTCGGGGCCAGCTCCAAAAATTCGAATGCATCTAAGATGCGCATCTGCTTCGTGGGTCTCTATAATATCATAAGTTTGCGTTCCTTTGGCTAATTCAATTGTTGTGGAATGTGTAAAAATGTTTGGATCCTTTGCAAAGCCTCTCATACTTCGAACTGTGTCAATGAGAACTTTGAGTTTAACATCTGCGTTGTAGTTTTCAAGCGTAATTTTGAGAACATAGTCTTTGTCCATAACAAGTCTTGGAAATACTGGGCTCCTAAGGCCAACGTAGCTATTTAACTCATATGCTATGCCATCGTCTACGTGAGTTGCGTCAGCACCATTGGTGAGGAACCAGAAGTCTGTACTGCTAGAAAAATCCCAATATCGATATGTGAATACATCACTTAAATTGTCTGGGTGAAGCACTAGTTTTCCGTCTTCTGCGAACTCTAAACTGGTTATGGCGATTCCTCTAAAATATATATTGACATCGTGCATTTCATACGATAGATATGGTTTGCCGTTGAAAATAAAAAAGTCGTTGTGGTGCCCTCCAGGAAATGTTCCAACAAAAGTATATGGCCCTTTTAAAGTATCTGCCATAGCATATTTATTGCCACTGGCTAAATAATATTTGTCATTGTGCTTGAACACGGTGGATTTATCACCCATGCCAACGTTTTTGCCATTGGCATCTAGAACGTCAATAGCAGAAGGTGGACCATCGACCGAGATCATATCTTCGGCTAAGTCAACGCAAAAGTATTTTCCTGCACCGAAAAATAAAGTGTATTTGCCATCTTCTTCGTATACGCAAGGATCGTACGACTTTGTTGCAGCAAATTTATCGGGAATTAATGGCTTTCCTAGTGCATCAACAAATGGGCCAGTGGGGCTTTTAGATGTCATAACTCCTATGCTATATGTGAGATTAGAAAAATACCAGTAAAAGGTATCGTCCTTTTTTACAATATGACCCGCAAAACAGTGATTCTTTTCTCCGATATATGTGTCTTTTGGTAAGATATCGGCTTCGTATCGCCAGTGTATAAGGTCATTAGACGAAATTATACTCCATTTGTGCATTCTACAAAAATCTTCTATACGAGTACTTAGGTCGCGTCCGCAAAATAAATAAACTCTGCCATCATGAATAACTGCATGAGGATCTGCGTAGCCTTCACCCGGAAAAATATTCGCGTTTATAATCATAGATGATTCTCCTTTTTCTAATTTAGTCGACTGAAACTGTTGTCTCAGAAATAAAAGTATCGAGAAGGTTGCGCATTTCGTTGAGCGTGGTTCGATATTCGGGGTTATTAACCAAATTGGTAGTTTCGAGAGGGTCGTTATGAATGTCCCACATTTCTTCGACGATTGGGTGGCATAAATGATATCGAACATACTTGAAATTTTTGGTGCGTACATATTTAGAGTGAATAGATTGGTAATTTTCAGGATTTGGATGGTGACCAATATCGAGATAATTGTCGTTGAAATCATTTTCGCCATAAACAGCATCGTGAATTTCTTCTTTTTGGCCATCGATTAGCGAAATGACACTGTCGCCAAACATTTCGTCGGTTTTGCTAAGACCAGCATATGCCAAAATTGTAGGGCAAATATCTACTGTAGAAACCAATCCATCTACCCATTTTCCAACTTTAGAACGTGGATCATATATAATAAGAGGCGCTTTAATAGATTCTTCATATAGCAATTCCTTGCCACCCAATTGTTTAGATCCACAAAAATAGCCGTTATCAGAAGTGTAAATGATAATAGTATTTTCCGCAAGGCCAAGTTCGTCGAGTTTGTGGCGAATGCTGCCGACTGCTTCATCAACACCAGAAATCAGCCCATAATAATTTCTAAAGTCGTGTTGAAAAGTTGCGTCATCATTCCAAGCTTTGCGAGTATATCTATGTCCACCCCAATATTCGTCCGCATTGCGGCTGTGAGTTCGAACTACTTCTGGCAAAACGGCAAAATATTCTGGTTTGTCATTATCCATTCTTTTTATAGTCATATCTTTATAAAATTGAACCCACTTGGGACTTGCAGTGTGTGGACGATGCGGTGCCTTAAAACTAACAGATAGCATGAAAGGTTTGCCAGAATCTGCCGCTTTTTCTAAGAACGCATCTGCTTGGTGAGCATTAAACATAGTTAGGTGATCGTCGTTCCATTGATTTTCATAGCCATTAAACTTGTTTTCTTTGTCCGGAAAATATTTTAGGTTAGAGGGTGAACCGTTCCAAACATCAAAATACTGAGGTGCAAGAGCCTCTTCGCTAAAGTTTCTGGTGGGTTTATAATAAGGATCTTCGGGAAGACTATTAGGATGAATTTCTCTAGTACCATTGTGAGCCTTGACGTTTGCAATAGGGAATCCAAATTTGCCAATAAAGCCTGTAAAATAGCCATTTTGACGTAGCAATACAGGATAAGAATGCTGGTATTCTTCGGTAGTAATGGTATAATCTGTAGGCAAATCGAAGCCGCAGTTATGTTGCGCAATATATTTGCCTAGCTGCATCGATGCTCGAGAAGGCATGCAAATAGGAGCAACATGAAAAGCGTTATTAAACTTGGCAGACTCACTAGCTAGCTTATCAATATTAGGTGTAAAAACTTGGCTGTGCCCCATAAATCCAAAAGTATCGTACCTCTGGTCGTCGGTTAAGAAAAATATAATATTTGGTTTCAATATAATAACCTCCATAGAAAATATATTAGAAGCAGTTGAAATAGCCCTGTCAACTGCTTGAAACAAGGAATATTAATTTAATTGCTGATCGGTTAGCTTAATGTTTTGGCACTTGTCTGCAATAGTATAGGCCATTCCGCCTGCTCCATATAATATCATATTACTATATGATGTGAAATTAGTACACATTGTTAACTTTACGACGGGTTCTGTTTGAGCTGTATCCAACAAGTTGCCTATAAAAATTGTGTTAGAGCAATTATCAAAATCCACAAATGCGCGCCCGTTGGGTTCGGAATCAACAGTGCGAGTTTTGGTGCGGCTGTCGAGGGCATTTAAAACGGTGTTAGAACTAACTGTAAGGTTTTTACATTGCTGTGCAGAGAGAAACGCACCACAGGTGGCAGTTCCGGTGGCCTGATGCCAATTGCGTACAACATTGGAGTTAATATTTATTTCACTAGAATTTTTTAAGATAAAGCATTTGCTTATATACGCAAAAGTATTATTATGAAGTGTCGACATGCAGGCCTTATTTAACTGAATGGCCGTTTCTAGATCAGCAAAGCAGTTGTCGTTCATCATGATACATTGCCCAGCGCCATGATAGCGAATGCCATATACCATTTGTCCAAACCAAGAGTGACGAATATTACTGACATCACAGTTGGCAATATCAAGACCCACATATAGATCGGTAAAATAGCAACTGTCGATTGAAAGCATCTCAGGTTTTTCACTTGCCTTGGCCTGGCTAATAGTGATGGCTCGTTGCCCTTCCAATTCTATATCTGTGTATCGATCGGCGGCAGGGTACCAACAAAATCTTCTAAAGTTGGGTTCATTGTCTTTAAATCGCGAGTATCCATTTTGTGTATCGACATCTGTATTGTTATAACCGACAAAATTAATATTGGCAACAGATATTCTAGTAGTTTTATATGGCCAAGGTGATTGACCAGCTGGAAAAGAATGCGGAGCACTGGCACAAAAGAATGTCAAGCAGCTTGGAAAACAGTCTTTGCCTAATTGAAAAATAGTTCCGCTGGCCAGATTGGTTCCATGAATATCAACGCCCCCATGTGCTGCACCGCGGATGGTGATACTAATAAATTTCAATGTTAAAGGTTTATTAATGTAATAAATTCCAGGAAGAAACTGTAATGTTAATGCTGTTATGCCGATTGAATATAAGTTATCAAAAAGTTCTTGTAGCGAATCAGATACATCTGTTTGTCCAGAAGGATCTATATCATAAAAACGTATTCCATCAGATGTGATGACTTGCATATGGCATCTCCTTTCAAAAACGTATTGTACTACATATAATTATTATAATACGATAGTCTGTAAAAAGATAGCCACTGCAATAACTTTTTGAGCAAGAATAGTAAAACATTGAATAAACTATGATGTACCTAAAAAAATAATAACGAGGTGATTTATGAAGGAAACAATTTATACAATTCCATTAACAGAAGCATTTGAAGCGAAGACGGAATGTCCATTTTGCGTAATTCACAATAAATTGGAGCAAGAAGCGATAAGTTTTACTTTGGGCAATTCCTATATGCAATCTGATTTTAGAGACATTACTAATAAGACGGGTTTTTGTGGGCATCATTATAAAATGTTATATGATTATGGAAACAGATTGGGGTTGGGCCTAATTTTGTCGACGCACTATAAAAGCCTGTATAATTCTTTGGACAAACTGCTAAACAAAAATGCGTTGCCAAAGTCTACATTTATAGAAAAGCTTAGAGGTATACAACCACAAGCAACAACGATAAATGAAGCGATTGATTTGAGTATCAACTCCTGTTTTATCTGCAATAAAATGGAGGCGGATATGGTAAGGTATATCTCAACATTCTTCTATTTATATACTAGTAGCAGTGATTTTCAACAAATATTTAGTCAAAGTCAAGGCTTTTGTTTGTTACATTTTAATGAGGTGTTGCAGCAGGCGCCGCGGTATCTAAACGATAAGCAAAAGGAGGAGTTTTATGTGCAGAGCAAGCAAATGCTCTTGAAATCAATAGAGCGGATCCAGGGAGAGATAGAGTGGTTTGTGGATAAAAACGACTATGCCAATGCGGATAAGCCATGGAAAAATTCAAAAGATGCGATCTCGAGAGGGATTCAAAAAATAGCAGGAGTGTGCCCAGACATTCCTGTATATAAAGAAACAAAGTGAGCAACAGTGGGAGGTGTTTAGACTGCTGCTCGAATGAAGATAAATGAAGTGATCTATTTTTCTAAGTTTATCAATGCTACTGTGGAGATTTTGCCACCACCCTGTGCAACATGGACGGTGATATTATTTTGCGGTTGCAATATTGCGGTAGGAACGATGAAGTCGACGTACCCAAAGTATCTGTCAGGTTTGTTGGTATAAGACATATCGTGTGCCGCAAAGTTATGGTTATTGATCGATACTTGCAAAGGAACATTGAACCCGTTCATTTTGCCAAGCGAAACCCTAAGTATGCTAGAGTCGACATTGGTATTCGGTGTGTGAATTACAAAGTTGGCAGGGGAACCAGTATCTTGTAGCATACTGTCTCCATAGTAAGTCGTTTTGGTAAGAGTTGAATCTATATTAGGAGATTCATTTAGCGTAACTTTGATGATACTGGTTTCTTCGACGTGCATAAAAATATCGTTGAGACTGTCGAGAGGCTCATTGTCTATAAAGTGTAATTTGCCAAGATCTAGATACATAGAAGTTCGCTCGATTTTGTCGATTTGCTCGTCATCTAGCATGAGATTTATATCAAACTTTGCTTGTTGCGGATTCATATTGTTGATTGCAATATATATAACATTGCCGTCTTGTGCACTATGGGCAAATACATTGTCGTTGACATCGTTGGTATAAACTGGAAGTAAGCTGCCGTTGTACTCATCCCACATCTCAAAGAAATACTTCATAGGAGTAAGGCCAAATTCAGCATCAGTGTACAGCTGACCATATTTGTTATATGCCCACAGCGCCTCGGGAGCGTCTTTGTCCCACCACATAGCAGGGAGAATAAACGGAACTACCATATCAAATTCATTGGCACGGTTCATGTATCTAATCATATAAGAGTTGTGATTTTTTAACTTGATCCAATAATCGGGATCGGTTGGTCCGCTGTGTAGGGTACCGGTTTCTGAGATGACCATAGGCTTTATGTTGTTGGTGTTGACCATGTGATTTCGAAGTAAGTCTAAGTCGGCTTCGAGGCGACCGGTTAAATATCCGCCGTAGTTTGTTGCTGTATCATTTAATATGAGATCTTTGCTTTCGTAGAAGTGGTACGAATAAAAATCCAGTGCGTGTGCCGTGTCATCCATAAATTTCATATGATTTTCGGCTTCTTTGAAATTTTGGTTATCAAGCGCCATCCAGGCTGCAGCAGAGCCACCGACAAATGTATCTGGGCTGAGCTCTTTGATTGCAAGCGCGGTTTTGTTGTGGAAATCTGCTAGGACATCCCATCCATAGCCAGGAGTGGGGTTGTTATGATGAGACCATTCGTTTGAAATAGAAGATTCATTTTTTACTTCGATCCAAGTAGGGCCGCGTCCATCTAAGTATTCATCATATTTGGAAACATATTGTGCCGCAAGGTCGGCCGCTGCATCAAAGTTGTTAACTCCAGGGGTACCGCGTCCATTATTTTGTCCTTCCACATACCAGCTAGGCCATTCGTCAAAGCATATTACATATTGCAAATCTTCTCCATATAATGCATCGAAGGTAGCGATCTTGCTCTGAGCACCGCTGTCGAAAATTTCATCGAAAGTATCATAGGTGCCATACCCAGGTCGGTTGGGGTCTTCTGTCATTTTTGGATCTGATGCGCTATATCCAGTTTCTAAAGCTGGTGCAAATTTATATATCTGACGCCCAGGAGAAAAATCTTTGTCAACATAATATTCTCTAGCAACTTTGTCGCCGTCCGGTGCAGCGATAGGATTTGCATATACCCGCTTAAACTTATCGTTTTCAAATTCTGTGATGCCTTCTAAGCTGAGGCGATTTGTGGCATCAACATTGATAGTTATTCCATCTAAGACAGGCAAATCTGCGCCAAGCACTTCCCAAGCAGTCGTATCCATCTTCATAGAAAGTCCATTTTGTTCAAACAATCTCATAGACTTTACGCTCAGAGGCCCGGTAAAAAGAAATTTATAGCCAGTGTAGGCAGCATCGCCGCGTGCAAGCTCCGCAACATGGTCGATCTCAAAAGTACTGGGCCTAATTTGATAGTTGGTATCTCCAAACCAAGGAGAAGACACCTTGCCTTGATTCCCTTTGCTAGGAGAAATTCCCTTAATAAAATCGGTAGATTTATATCCGGAGCCAAACACATCTATTCTATGAAAAGAGGACATAACACGCACAATATCAGCAGGAAGCTCAATTTCTTTAGTTTGGCCGCGGCTTAAAGTGAACGGCTCTATAGGAATAGCAATCGATTGAACGAGTTGCTCTTTGTCATTAACTTGAGTAATAATTTTAGTATCATATTTTTCGATTAACGTTGGAAAGGTATCAAAAGCAGATTTTTCCGCTTGTATTTCGGGTGGCAAAACTACTTCAGATGCTTGAATACCGCCAGAAGATGGCAATGCAAAAAGCAGGGCACAACTCAAAAATAAACATTTTTTTAATAATTTCACAATATCGCCTCCATATCTTTTAACATATTTTAACAATAGATACTGCAAAAGTATATGGGTAAATTATACAAAAGCGTTTAGAAATCATTATAAAAAGTTACAAAATTATATCGCATTAACCAAAGATGAAAGAGCGACGTGTGTTACGACAGTTGCTTTATTTTTCTAAGTTTATTAAGGCCACTGTAGAGATTTTTCCACCATCTTGAGCAACGTTGACGATGATGTTATTTTGGAGCCCCAATATATTGGGCGGAATGATGAAGTCGACGTATCCAAAGTATCTGTCAGCTTTGTTGGTGTACGACATGTCGTGAGCTTCCAAATTGTAGCCGTTGATTGATACTTGCAAAGGGACGTTAAACCCATTCATTTTGCCCAATGAAACTCTGAGTATGCTGGATTCGACGTTGGTATTTGGTGTGTGGATCACAAAGTTGGCAGGAGAACCAGTCTCTTGTAGCATATTGTCTCCGTAGTAAGTCATTTTGGTGAGAGTTGAGTTTATTGTAGGAGCTTTGTTGAGGGTGATTTTGATAATGCTGGTTTCTTCGACGTGCATAAAAATATCGTTGAGATTGTCGAGAGGCTCGTTGTCTATAAAGTGTAGTTTGCCAAGATCGAGATACATAGAAGTTCGCTCGATTTTGTCGATTTGCTCATCGTCTAGCATGAGATTTATATCAAACTTTGCTTGTTGCGGATTCATATTGTTGATTGCAATATATATAACATTGCCATCTTGCGCGCTATGGGCAAATACATTGTCGTTGACATCGTTGGTATAAACTGGAAGTAAATTGCCGTTGTACTCATCCCACATTTCAAAGAAATACTTCATAGGAGTAAGGCCAAATTCGGCATCGGTGTATAATTGACCGTTTTTGTTATATGCCCACAGTCCTTCAGGCGCATCTTTATCCCACCATATTGCAGGGATGATAAATGGAACTACCATATCAAATTCATTGGCACGGTTCATGTATCTAATCATATAAGAATTGTGATTTTTGAGGTTAATCCAATAGTCGGGATCGTTTGGTCCGCTGTGTAGGGTGCCGGTTTCTGAGATGACAATAGGCTTTACGTTGTTGGTGTTGACCATGTGATTTCGAAGTAAGTCTAAGTCGGCTTCGAGGCGACCGGTTAAGTATCCGCCGTAGTTTGTTGCTGTATTATTTAATATGAGATCTTTGCTTTCGTAGAAGTGGTACGAATAAAAATCCAGTGCGTGTGCGGTATCATCTATAAATTTCATATGATACTCGGCTTCTTGGAAATTTTGGTTATCGAGCGCCATCCACGCAGCGGTGGAACCTCCGACGAGGGTATCGGGGCTGAGCGCTTTTATGGCAATAGCAGTTTTGTTGTGAAAATCTGCTAAAGTATCCCAGCCATAGCCAGGAGTAGGGTTGTTATGATGCGACCACTGATTAGAAATGGAGGCTTCATTTTTTACTTCAATCCAGGTAGGTCCGCGTCCATCTAAGTATTGATCGTATTTGGAAACATATTGAGCTGCAAGGTCGGCCGCTGCATCGAAATTGTCAATTCCTGGAGTTCCATGCGCATTGTTGGGTCCTTCTACATACCAGCTAGGCCAATCGTTAAAGCATAGTACATATTGTAAATCCTTTCCATATAGTGCATCAAACATCGCAATGTCGTGTTCAGCGCCGCTAGCAAACATTTCGTCCAAAGTATCGTAGGTGCCATACCCGGGTCTATTAGGATCTTCTGTCATTTTGGGATCTGCTGGGCTATAGCCTATTTCCAAAGAAGGTGCAAATTTATATATTTGGCGACCAGGAAAAAAGCCTTTGTCGATATAATATTCTCTAGCAACCTTGTAGCCATCGGGGGCTGTTATGGGGTTTGCGTACACTCGCTTAAATTTATCATTTTCAAATTTTGTAATGCCTTCTAAGCTGAGGTGATTTGTGGCATCAACATTGATTGTGATTTGGTCTAAGATAGGCAAATTTGCGCCAAGTACTTCCCAAGCGGTGGTATCCATTTTTATGGAACGTCCATTTGGTTCAAATAGTTTGATGGAATCTACGCTGAGAGGTCCGGTAAAGAGAAATTTGTAGCCAGTATAGGCCGCATCGCCACGTGCAAGCTCTGCAACATGATTAATTTCAAAGGTGCTAGATCGAATTTGATAAGTTGTGTCACTAAACCAAGGCGAGGATACCTTACCCTGATTACCTTTGGTAGGAGAAATGCCCTGAATAAAATCAGTAGTTTTGAAGCCAGAACCAGATACATCTATTCTATAAAATGTGGGCATAACGCGAACAAGATCAGCCGGAAATTCAATTTCTTTAGTTTGACCTGCGCTTAACGTGAAAGGTTCTAAGGGGATAGTAATAGACTGAATGCGCTGTTCTTGGTCATTAACTTGAGTAATAATTTTAGTCTCATATTTTTCGATTAGTGTTGGAAAGGTATCAAAAGCAGCTTTTTCGGCTTGTACTTCGGGTGGCAAAATCACTTCGGATGCTTGAATACCGCCAGAAGATGGCAATGCAAAAAACAGGGCACAACTTAAAAACAAACATTTTTTTAATAATTTCACAATATCGCCTCCATATCTTTTACCATATTTTAGCAATAAATAACACAAAAATATATAGAAAAAATATACAAAAAAAACCTTCCAGATGAGGAAGGTATAGTTAGAGTTTCTTTACATATAAGTAGGGAGTTTCTTTTAAGTGATAATAACGATCTTGCTCTTCTTGTGTAAAACTATATACATCTTTTAAAACTCTATATGCTTCTATGCTGGCGGTTTCCTTTATAAAAGTTGTACAATGATTGCGTTTTAAAAACTCTATAAAATCGGCAGTAACCTCGGGCATAAATTTAATTTCGGCTTTATACCCGGAGCATTCAAATACATTAGTTTTGCTGCAATTCAATTCAGTAATAATTTGATCTCGAAGCAAAATAAGTTCTTGTTGGATGGCAAGTTCTTTTTGTTTTAAATTATAATATTTGGTTAACGATTCGATCATAAATGTAAAACCCCCCTTAGTGTATTGTTAATACATTATATGATTGAACAGCTTGTTTGTGTTACTAAAAATCGTAAATATTAGCTTTTAAGCCAAGCCAAATAGGCGTTGACAAATGCATCGATATCGCCATCCATTACAGCGCCGGTGTTGCCAGTTTCCTGATTTGTGCGATGATCCTTTACCATATTATATGGATGAAATACATAAGAACGGATTTGACTACCCCAAGCAATATCTTTCTTTTCACCACGAATTTCATCAATCTTAAGCAGTTGTTCTTGATGTTGCTTGTATAAAAGTTTGGAGGCAAGCATTTTCATACAAGTTTCTCGATTTTGAATTTGAGAGCGTTCGTTTTGGCATTGAACAACAATCCCCGATGGTTTATGAGTAATGCGAACAGCAGAATCGGTGGTGTTGACATGTTGCCCACCAGCACCAGATGAACGATAAGTGTCTATTTGTAAATCTTCGGGGTTGATAGTAATTTCTGCAGTATCATCTATTTTGGGCATAACATCGAGAGAAGCAAAAGAAGTATGGCGACGCCCGCCACTGTCGAATGGTGAAATTCGAACAAGACGATGAATTCCCTTTTCTGATTTTAGGTAGCCATAGGCATTTTGGCCAGAAATTTCGAGAGTAGCAGATTTGACGCCAGCCTCTTCGCCGTCTAGAATATCCAATAATTTTGACTTAAACCCATGTTTTTCGGCCCATCGGGTATACATTCGAAGAAGCATATTGTTCCAATCACAAGCTTCGGTTCCGCCGGCACCGGCATGGAGTGAAATGATAGCATCGTTTTTGTCATATTCCCCATCTAATAAAGTACTAGTTCGTAAGTTGTCATAAAATTCTATAAAACTATTGGCATCGGAGATGGCTTCTGCGCACATGTCGGCATCATGTTCTTCCATGCCCATATCGATCAATACTAATACATCCTCATACATATTACATAATTTTTTATATTTTGAAATAATCTCTTTATAATCTTTTAGTTCTTGAAGAACAGATTGAGCATATTTTGAATTTTGCCAAAAGTCTGGAGTAGCTGAAATGGTTTCTAGTTCGGTTATTTGTTCTTGAACATGAGTGACGTCAAAGAGATCGCCCCATTTCATCGATTTTGTCCTTATAGCCTGCTAAAGACAAACTTAGTTGTTCTAATTCTATCATTAAATCACTTCCTTAAAATCAATATGAAAAGTATTATATAATAGAGTACTTGTTTTGTATAGGGACAAGGGACAAAAAAAGGAGTAATTAGAGAGAAGAGTATTTATTAGTGGCGGAGCCGTTCCTTGTCCAAAAGGCATTAATTAATAAATAGTTGAGTCCAGATATTTTGATCTTCGAGATAGCTAATACCTATTTCTGTAAATGAAGGATATAGGATATTTGCTTTATGTGTTTCGCTATACATCCAGGCATCGACGGTATCTTCTGGAGTTGTATAACCTTTAGCAATATTTTCGCCGACAACCGTAGGAGTAAGATTGAAGTGGCGAACCATATTATATGCTGTTCCGTATGTAGGGCTATCATGTTTGAAGTAGTGATTTTCTTGCATATCAAGGGATTTTACATCAGCAATATAGCTAAGTGGAAGATTTAAATCAAGAGTATTTAAACCATGGCTAATACGTTGTTCGTTAACTAATCGTAAAATTTCTTTTTCTTGATCATTGATCTGAATATCATCTGGAATATCGGGGTGTGGCGCGGAAGGTGTTGTGTTGTTATTGGGTCTAAAACTTAAAAAGCTTTGGATTTCTTCTTGAGAGTAGGTTTTTGCTATTGTAGGAATAGTTAGTATACAGCTTCCAACAGTAATTGCTAAAAGTAATTTGGTGAAAAATCTCATATGTTTATATGCCTCCTTAATAATATATGTATATAAGAGACATTATAGCATGTATAAATAAGTTTGTCTATGTAAAATGAATACTATTGATAAAAAAAATGTTTTTGGAGAAACTAAAATAAATTATAATTGATAAGGAGAAAATATAGTGAAAAAAAGTATACTATTGCCAATCATGTTGTGTTACTCATGTATAAGCACAGGACTAACCGATGCTTTAGAATTGGATTTGGACACAATAGAAGAGCAAATCTTGAGTCAACTAAATGAAAAAGAAAATGAACTAACCGAAAATATAACAGAAGAGATTGCGCGAATTAAAGAAGAGGAGTTAAAAGTAAAGTTTACAAAAATTTTATCAGAAATAATAACAAATAGAAATGAATATGTGTTAACAGAAAATTATGAAGGGCTAGAAAATTTATATAACCTGGATGTTAAAGTGAGTCGCTACGCATTTGAACGTGAAGTAATTAAAGCAAAATATTTGAAAACTTGGGCTCAAAAGCAAGGGGTAACTTTTACTGATATTGTATCTAACCTCAAATTGAGAAAAGTACGAGATAGATTAGATTCTCTTTACGGAATGACTTGTAATATTTGTACAACATACACATATTTTTATAATGACGAACCCGAAAAACTGAACATATTTAGCCTTGGCACATCGCATTATATTCATCTAAAAGAAGAAGAAGAAGATCAATATAAGATTGTCAAAGAATGGTATACAGACCCATTTTCAGATTCGTTAGAAATGGAGCTTGCAGAACCAGATGAACATACACAATTTTTAATGGCACAAGTTTTACCCAATTTTATACCAAACGAAACGCTACAAAAGGCTATTGAGTATGCGCAAACATATTGTGGAATAGGTGATGGCGAAAATATGTTTAAATATAATAAGCAATATATGGATTGTAACTCACTGGGAGGTGATTGCGCTAATTTTGCGTCTCAAATTATGTATGAGAGCGGAGCATTTAAGAAAAATGAAAAGTGGAATTACACTGATGAAGGGACCAAAACTTGGGTGAATGCACAAGAGCTCTCGTTGTATTTAATAAACTCTGGAAGAGGTAATAGAATAGCGCAAGGATCGTATGAAACTATATATAAGGCAGCATTCAAATTGAGACCTGGAGATATTGTGGCATACGAAAAAAATGACCGAATCACACATGTGTCGACGGTCACTTCTTTAGATTCGAAAGGGTATCCATTAGTTACTTGTCACAACACCGATAGACTAGCGGTACCCTATGATCTTGGATGGAGCAATTCAAATATTATTTTTCATTTGATTGATGTTCATTATTAATTTTTTATAGACGCATCTAATAAACTTGGTGCGTCAGTATTATCTGTAGTTTTAAATGTAAGATTTGAAATAGCAAGTGGTTTTTGAAGAATTGGAGTTAAAGAATGACTAATGTTTATTGTGAAATCAAGTTTTGAATCTTTTGCCAGAAGCGCTATTTCTCGACGATATCGTTTTATTAAAGCCATAAAACCATCTCCTTTGATAAATTAAACGTATATTACATATAATATTGTTTTGTATAGTGTATTGACTTAAGATAAAAGTTAGAACGATATACAAAATATAGCGCATAATTAATTTGGATTATATTTCTCTAAAGGCAGCTTTT
Source organism: Candidatus Epulonipiscium viviparus (assembly GCF_030708075.1). Lineage (GTDB taxonomy): Bacteria > Bacillota > Clostridia > Lachnospirales > Cellulosilyticaceae > Epulonipiscioides > Epulonipiscioides viviparus. The sequence goes on from NZ_CP117982.1 coordinate 1,448,226, forward strand.
AGGTCTGCAATGGTATGGAAATTGTGTTTTTCCATATATTCAGTAAAAGTTCGTTTTATATCTAAGAAAATTAACGGATTATGAAGACAGGCAGTGCCGATGCTCACGAGATCCGCACCTGCTAATAAAAATTCTGCAACATCTTCTCCGGTTGCAATGCCGCCAAGCCCAATGATAGGAAGGGTAACTGCACGTCGCACTTGGTATACCATTCTAACTGCAATAGGCTTGATAGCAGGACCAGATAAACCTCCAACTTTGTTTTTTAAAATAGGACTAAATTTGTGTACATCGATTTTCATTCCAAGGAGCGTATTTATTAATGAGATACAGTCTGCTCCTTCGGCCTCTACAGCTTTTGCAATTTCTGTAATGTCGGTTACATTGGGAGTAAGTTTAATGATAAGGGGCTTGGTGGAAATATGTCTAACAGCTTTTGTAACGGAGGCGGCTAGTTTGGCATCAGTTCCAAAGCCGATTCCTCCACATTTGACATTAGGGCAAGAGATATTAATTTCTAACATGTCGACAGTAGTGTCATTTAATTTTTCGACTACTTTACAGTAATCTTCTATAGTTCGTCCCGCAACATTTACAATAACATTAGTGTTAAATTTTGACAATAACGGAAGTTCAGAAGATATAAATTCATCGACTCCAGGATTTTGTAGACCTATTGAGTTGAGCATTCCACCATATGTTTCAGCTATTCTAGGAGTAGGATTGCCGTCCCAAGGTTCACTAGAAACACCTTTGGTGATTACTGCGCCAAGCTCGCTGGGATTATAAAATTCGGAAGATGCTTGAGTAGAAAATGTTCCGGAGGCAGTTGTAAGAGGGTTTTTGAAATTAATACCACATAGGGCTACACTTAAATCCAACATTTAAAAATTCACCTCATTTCCTAAAAATACAGGGCCGTCAACACAGATTTTGAGAAGTTCGTTGTTAATTTTTGAGACACAGCCAACACAAGCACCATATCCGCAACCCATTCTTTCTTCAAGAGAGAGTTGAACTGGTTTGTTAATATCTTTGCAATGCATTTTAACAGCTTTTAACATAGGTTTGGGACCACAAGCATAATAATAATCTCCCAAAATCCCTTCAGAGGTTATCAAATCGATAACATTTCCCTTAAAACCTACGCTTCCAGTTTCGGTAGCAACATAAACAGTGGCACCAGCTTCTTGAAACTTATCTACTAAGATTGGTTCATCTTGATAGCCTAAAATAGCAATTTTGTTGCTAGTAATTCTTTTTGCAAGTTCAACAAGAGGAGGGACACCGATTCCGCCACCAATTAAGATATGCGTCTTCGCATCAGCAATAGTGTAACCATGACCTAAGGCAGAGCTGATTCGAATTGCATCACCTGCTTTGAGTTTAGAAAATTCAGCCGTTCCACATCCTACAACGTGGTATACAATAGTAATGGTGGTATCGGATATTTCACTAATGCTGATTGGGCGAGGTAATAACGTACTAGCATTTTTAGGGTATAAATTGATAAACCTACCTACATCTGCTGTTTGAGCGATTTGGAGATCATCTAAAACCATTTTGTAAACATCTGTTGCGATTAAAGTATTTTCAATTATTGTTACATCTTTAATAATTTTTGCCATATCAAACTCCTTTGCTAAAGATAAATGCGATATTGCTATTTTGTATTATCTCAATAATTTATATGCTTTTTGTCCAGTAAAAAATACTGGATTTGGTATTAAAAATTAAATATAACAAACAGTTTTATATTAGAATTACTATTTTATAGTAGTTGCTTATTGTAGGTAAAATCATATGGCATTTCTATTAAAATATCTTTGAGCTCGGCTTTTACATCTTCAAAATGATGAAGCGTTGGGCAAGATAATGTGTGAGAATGGATACCATTTGTAATTTCAGATAAAGGAGAAAGCCCATTATTTTCCATTTGAGCAAGAAATTGATCAGCATCCTTTTTGCTATAAATATTTAGTTTTCCTACAATTTTGCCATAAATTTCATGATATATAATAACATCGATGATACCGCAACCGCAGTCTATGATGGTATATAACTCTTTTTGTAGATCATTTAAATCGTGTTTACAAGTGATGACATATAAAGATTTGTTTGCGAGTACATAGCCTCGAGCCATCGCGTGGATTTCATGACCTGATGCTCTAAGTAAAGCAATGTCGCCAACTATAATTTGCCTGCTTACGCCTAGCGTAGTGGCTATAGTGCTTGCGCTAACAGGTTTTGTGTTTGTCTGAAGTATTTCTAAAATTTGATTTTTTCTAGCATTCATTTATTCATCTCCTTTTGTAAAGCAATACAATATCATATTTCAAAAAAATAGGCAACCACCTAAAGTAGGGTAATTGCCAGATTTGTAGTATTATTTGATATAAGATGCGATAATCTTTCCAACTTCGAATATATCAATTCCTGCAGCAAAATTTAATTTGATAGATTCTTCTAGTGAAAGCCAAAGTTCGAGCTCGCAGTCAGAATCCGCAATTCCTGCAGTTTCAATATAATAAAATAAGATTTGTTTATATGGAAGAGAAGTATAGCGCACTTGCTTTCCAGTGACACCCTTAAAGTCTATTCCAATAATGCGTCTGTTAGTAAATACAATTCCATCATTTATTGCTTTATATGTTGCAAGAATTCCTTCGCCATCAGCGAGCAAGCCTTCTAGTATAGAAGAATACTCAGAGTCTGATGCCTTATTTAATTTTCCGTTTATAATATTCATATTACTGTGCCACCTTTCGAATTATAAAGTATAGGTGTGTACCTATAGTTATATCTATTTTATGTTATTTTTTGGATTAAAATACATAATTAGAAAGTAGCAGCCCAAGATTTTTAATGTCAACCTTTTTACCAAAATTTAGGTGAATTGATTCGCCGGCTACCCAAATTTCTAATTCTGTATCTCTATCGCCTACACCAGCAGTCTCAATAAAAAACATATCTATTTTTTTGTAATGAATAGAATTATAGCGCACTTGTTTTCCGGTAATTCCTTTAAAGTCTATGGCAATAATGCGTTTGTTAGTAAATACTATACCGTCGTTTATGGCTTTATAAGTAGCAAGAACACCCTCGCCATCAGCAAGCAAGCCCTCAAGATGGGATGCGTATTCAGAGTTAGAGGCTTCTTTTAATTTTCCATTTACAATATTCATATTGTTATACCACCTTTCGAATTATAATATATATGTTGAGAGTAATTGACCAATCTGGTGAATATCAACTTTTTTACTAAAATTTAAATGAATTAATTCACCGGCTACCCAAATTTCTAATTCTGTATCGAGGTCACCCATGCCAGCAGTTTCGATAAAAAACATATCTATTTTTTTGTATGGTATAGTAGTAGCCTTTTCTTTTTGCCCAGCAATTCCTGAAACATCCACTCCAATAATTCGTTTATTAGTAAAAATAATTCCATCATTTACAGCCTTAAATGATGCCAAAATCTCTTCATTTGCGATTAATAATGGTTGTAATAATCCCCAAAATTTGTTATTATCAGTTTGTTCTAATTTTTTTAATCCTTTTGAAATAATATCTAATGTAGCCATTAAACGCCTCCCCAAATTATAATATAAAAAAATCAATTTATGGAGTGGAAATGGTGTGTTCGGTTATTCAAAAAGCATATGTTCCATAAATAATTCATTAAAAAGTGGATCATGAGCTAGGTTTAAATCTTTTGCAATAGATTTAATTTGCTGAACCTCATCTTTAATATCTTTATATAAAAGAAATTTTCTAACTCCTCCTAATGAAGTATTTCCTACTTTTTGAATTTTATCAGCAAAATCATTTGGCAACAACCCTATGCTTATTGCATTGTCGAGGTTAATAAATTTGCCAAAACCACCTGCAAGATATACATGGTCAATCTCACTTGCTGCTACGCCATATTTAACTAATAATACTTCTATGCCAGCTCGTATGGCAGATTTTGCAAGCTGAAATTCGCGAATATCTTTTTGAGTTAAGTATATATCTTCGGCTATATGAATAACCTCTGTTTCGATAGAGCCAGTCTCATCTAATGTTTCGTTTGCTAATGCGACCGCAATAGCGTCAATTAAACCACTGCCACATATTCCAACAGCTTTGGCGTCACCAATTGTTTTAATGTGGCCATCTGAAGCTACCTGACATATTGCTCCGGCGATGCTTCCGACACCGCAACTGATATTTCCGCCTTCAAAAGCTGGCCCAGCTGCTGTGGCTAAAGTTAGTATGTTATGTTTGTTGCCGATGGCCATTTCACCATTTGTTCCAATATCAATAAGTATGCAAATGGCGTCGTTTTTATGCATATTGGTGTGCAAAATTCCCGATAAGATATCTGCTCCGACATACGTAGATATTCCGGCCAAAAGAGTATATTCGCCAGATAGCGCTAATAATTGTGATAAATCTCCGACTTTCATATCCAGAAAATTTGCCGTAAAAGGGTAAATTCCAAGACCACTACAATCTGCTTTGGTAAGTAAGTGAAGCATTGTAGTATTTCCTGCGATGATGGCTTTTGAGAGAACTGCGTTTCCTAAAATTGTGGCAAGCCCTTCTTTTAAACTAGAAATAATCTTTGCGTTAAGATCGTCCATTCCACCTTTATTGGCATAGTCAATTCTAGAAATAACATCGGAACCGTAGGTCCTTTGTGTATTGAGAAAAGTGTGGGTTCTAAGTAATTCTCCTGTTGCTAAATCAAAAAGTTCGATAGCGATTGTGGTGGTGCCTATGTCTATTCCGACACCAAAGCCTTCTGCGTAGCAAAGCTCGGCAACTTCTTCAAATACCTCGTAGGAGGATAAAATACTAAAGCTATCTTTTTCGATGGCATCTTCTAATTCGACTATATAAGTTCCGGGAGCTGTAACGGCACAAGCAAGACGTATGCCCGAGGCTATTTCATCGGCAGAAAAAAATTTTGTCTCGATCGCAGTGGCGGGGGGGACATTTTCTGTAATTTTGATTTTACATTTGCCGCAAACACCCCGGCCGTTGCAGGGTGCGTTGGTATAAATTGTAGTTTTGCGTAAAGCATCTAATAGAGTGCCATGGTCTAAATTAACTTGTACTAACATAAGCAGTTCTCCTCCATTTACATAAATTGTCATTGCAGCTTTTGCAATTGTGAAGCTCGCGAGCTGCAGGAATGCCTGGCTTTAAGCCGTATATTCTAGAACTCGATTTGATAGGTTCTAACAAAAATGATTCTGTAACATCAACATTATTTTGGCTACCCATTTTATTTTTGATAGTATTTTGATATGAACTAGAAGCGCCATATTCACCTGGAGATAGCATAACAGCGCCAAAACCATTTTCGGTAATGTAATTGTAGATTAAAAAATGTAGTTGGTTACCGATCTCCATAACAATTTCTGTTGCAATGGCATCTAATATCACGCCTTCGATCTGATCATACTTAGCAAACAGCTCGGCAATTTTTTCACTGATGCGTGATCCGATAGTGGCTGTTGTGTAAATAGTTTGACTGCAATCTTGGATTTCCCATATTTCGGAAGTCGATTTGGTATCTTCTATATAGAATGAGGCAGTAACGTCGAGCAAATCGTCAATACCAGCAATAAGTTCATAATAAATTTCATCCATAATGTCATAGACAGGACTATCTGTAAAGCAATCCAAAGACTTGAAAACTCTATCTTTGTCAATGTTGATTTTGTAATTATGAAAAAAATGGATGGTGTCTTTGTTTACTTGGATATTTTTAATAAAGTGTTGCAATACATCTCCTCCGTTCGTTGTAAACTTGTTGCGATAGGTAAACCGCCACCAGACAGAACAATTATTTTGTTTTCGTAGACTTTTCCGTGATATGCATCAATAATTATACTGTCGCCAACACAATTAATCAAGAAATTTTTGCCACACAATTTCAAAAATCCTTTGACACGATAGGTATCTTCTATAAAATTTTCAAGCAATTTAGTTAACTCTTCTTTTGTACACGATTCACTAATTGTAAGTTCGTAGCTAATGAGCGTAATGTCTCTGATGTTAGCTTCGTTAAATTGTTTTTTGCTAAGGCATAGATTGGTAAGCCACGTGGAATCAATTTTGCCGTATGATGTTTGCTCGATTACAGCAAAAGGGTTGAGTTCATATATGAGTTGCTTAACCTGGGCGAGTTGTTCGGTGGTTGCGAGGTCGATTTTGTTTATTACAATTAAATCGGAAATTCGCACTTGCTTTTTGGAGACACGAGCAGTGTGAATAACTTTTTTGAAGTAGAGAGCATCCACAAGGCAGATGCAGCCTTTATACGTTATGTGGGCAAATTTATCTTGTGCCAAAATTTGGTATGCGGAGCTGGGATCTGAGAGTCCAGAAGTTTCGACCAAAATAATGTCTGGCTCTTGCGCTACAATATCAGCTAACACAGTTTCGAAGTGACTGATCTTGCATGTACAAAAAATAGATCCGCCGGCAACTTCAAATACGTTTGCAGTAACGTCGGTTAGGATTTGTCCATCCACTCCAGTTTTGCCAAATTCATTAATAATTAATGCGACTTTTTTGTCCTTAAAAATAGTTAACAATTCTTTAATAGTTGTAGTTTTGCCCGCTCCCAAAAATCCAGTCATTAAATATAAATCCATAGCATCCTCCTATAAAATAAAAAAAGCCACGCAAGGAAACTGTGAAGCATCCTGGTGGTTAATTAAAAAAATATATTACATCGCAGTATTAATTGCTTGATCAAGCTCTTCTTTGCTTGGAATTATAGAAGAAAACTTAAGCTGGCCATTGATATAGATACAAGGAAGGTTTGTAACACCCATTTTTACGCAGCGTGCAATATTTTCTTTTTGAGTGAATTTATATTCTACAACATCTATTGCGTCGCCAAATGCAGCTTTAGCATTGTTAACTGCCGCCATCATATAGGTACAAGCTGCACAGGTTAGAGAATCTAGCGTAAAGACTTCTATGAGTGGTTTTGTGAGCGCTCCATAGTCTGGTAGATCGACGTGGATATCTTCTTGAACTGCAACATAATCTTTTAATGCTTCTCGCATTTCGTCCATTTGTGAAATTGCTTGAGCGATACCAATGCTGTTTTCTATAGGTACGTCATATGGCATATCACAGCCTGGAGCGATGATTAAATTGGTCTTGTTTTCTATTTTGTCGACAAGATCGATGACATATTTCATGTTATCTTGTTGAGTACCGTGAAGCATAACAGATGTTAGAGGAATATTTCCACCAATAGCTATATTGTAGGAGTCTGTGATCTTTTTGGCTGCAACAAGGTTGACATTTTCATCTACAGAAATAGAATCTGGCTTGGTTTCGCACATCACAGCTATATTTCGGGTCGCATTACCGCAAACAAAGAATGAGCTATATACGCCAAGTTCTCGGATATAAGCAAATAATTTGCTAAATGGATCGTGCAAAAACTCCTGGAAGTGTTCTGCTGAAATTTGAGATACAAGAGGGTCAACAACAGCAATAACGTCCATGCCAGCATCAACATACATTTTTGTCATGGCTTTAGCAACGAATAGACAAAACTCTAATAATTTTTTTACATAGTCTTCGTCATCGTATAGATCCATAAAAATATCATTGCCACGAAGATGCGATGCGAGAGTAAACGGACCACAAATCAGGCCATATAAAGCTGTAGTATCGCCAACCTGCTCTTTGAGTGATTTCATAACATCGAGAACCATTGGAAGTCTACCATCTTCTGGTCCAGGAATGTTGCATGTGCAAGGGATGATGTTTTCGGATCCTTCAAGTGGGTGAGTTTTTACAGAAGGAGGACCGTCTTTGGCCCAGACCAATTCGCAACCAAGAATTTCAGCTTCCAATTGAAGGTCGAAAACTACTGGCTGACCATCTGGTTTATAGAGCTTATTTACTTCTAATAAAGAAGCAAGCAATTTGTCTTTGTCTTTGAGAACTGTTTCGGCATCATATCCCAAAAGCTTGCCAGCATGAACCCCTGCAAAAGGAACCCAAGGTAATCTGTCAGTTTTTTTATGCTCTAAAACATCAAATAAAATTTGTTTCAAAATAATTACCTCCTATTAAGTTTAGTGACTGCTTACGATTTCTTTTGCTACTTCTGCGGCAGTTGCTGCGTCTGGAGTATAATAGTCAGCATTGACTTTTTTCGCAAATTCTGCAGTAACAGGAGCGCCACCAATCATAATCTTATATTTGTTACGAACACCGCGATCTTCCATTTCTTTAATTATTTCACCAGTTGCTTCCATAGTAGTAGTAAGAAGCGATGACATGCAAATGATTTGTGCGTTATTTTGTTCAGCAAGCTCGAGGAATTTGTCGGTGGATACGTCAACACCAGCGTCTATAACTTCTAGGCCTGCTCCGCGAAGCATCATCGCAACTAGGTTTTTGCCGATATCATGTAAATCGCCGCGAACTGTTCCTATAACCGCGGTTCCTATTGGCTCAATACCTTGTGCCGCAAGAAGAGGTTCAAGAATAACTAGGCCAGCGTTTAATGCTCTAGCTGCAACTAAAACTTCAGGAACAAAGATTTCGTTTGCTTTAAATTTTACACCGATTTCGCCCATTGATTTAAGCATGGCATCATCGAGTATAGTTTTTGGAGGAATTCCCTCATCGATGGCTTGTTGAACTTTTTCTTTTACAGTTTTAGCCTTGCCTTTTTTTAATGCTTCCGAAATTTCTTCTAATATAATTGACATATTTTCGCCTCCATAATGATTATATTAAATAAATGTGTTATAACATAACTTTATTCTAACAAATATGTTAGCTGTATTCTTTAAAATTTTTTGAATATTTTTAATTTTTTTATGGTTTTTGAAATTGGTTGATGCATTGAATATTTTACACTAAAAATGACTATTTCTAGCAACCACATATATTCAATTATACTCAAAGTATAACCTTTTTTTTATTATAATATGTAAACTGAAAAATTTTATGGATAATTTTATCTTTTGTCGATAGATTATGGGGATATTTTGGTAATCTTTGGCTAAAGCCCCTTGATTAAATAGTTAAAATATGTAAAATATTAAAAAGATAAGAAATATAACCTCGATAAATTTTTGAGGACAAATGAAAAGGGATCATAAAATGGAATTTAATCATATATCAGTACTTTTAAATGAATGCATTGAAGGGCTTAATATCAAGACGAACGGAATTTATGTAGATGGAACATTGGGCGGCGCGGGGCATGCGACAGAAATTTGTAGGCATTTGAATTCTGAGGGTACGCTTGTTGGGATTGATCAAGATGCTATAGCAATTGCAACAGCAGAAGCTAGGTTGGCAGAAGCCGCAAATAGAGTTTTGGTTATCAAGAATAATTTTGCAAACGTAGATGCAGTTTTAGAGGAGCTGGAGATCGACAAAATAGATGGAATGCTGCTAGATTTGGGAGTTTCGTCGTATCAGTTGGATGAAGCAGAGCGAGGATTTTCGTATATGAGAGATGCGAAATTGGATATGAGAATGAATCAGGATGCAAAATTTAGTGCATTTGATGTGGTAAACTCATATACAGAAGACGAATTGGCTGTAGTAATAAAAAATTTTGGCGAAGAAAAGTGGGCAAGGCGGATAGCAAAATTTATTGTCGAAGCGAGGGCAAGCTCAAGTATCGATACAACATACGAATTGGTCGAAATAATTAAGAAGGCCATTCCAAAGGCTGCAAGACTAGAAGGAGGGCATCCGGCAAAGCGAACATTTCAAGCAATAAGAATAGAAGTAAATAAAGAGATCGACATCATTGCACCAGCGATTAAAGAGATTGTTGCGCATCTTAATGTGGGAGGCAGGCTGGCCATCATCACGTTTCATTCATTGGAAGATAGAATAGTAAAGCATACGTTTAGGGAATTAGAAAATCCTTGCACATGCCCGTCGAATTTTCCGATATGCGTGTGTAATAAAAAGAGTCAGGTGAAGGTAATAACGAAGAAACCCATTTTGCCATCAGAGCAAGAGTTGGAGAACAATTCGCGATCTAAAAGTGCCAAGTTGAGAATTGTAGAAAAAATTTGAATTATGTATGTTGTAACAGAAAATTTGAGAAATGCTGTAATAAAAAGTATTGCAAAAGTGGATGCATCTGTGATAAAATGAGGAGTACTAGCAGCAGATGCTGAGAATACCGATGCAACGGAAGCTGCGACTGCAACTGCACCAGCAGCCAAGGTCGTAACTGCATCAGCAACATGTAAGATTTGGCAAAGTAACATGTAAGATTTGGTAAATGGAGGACAACATGGAGAGGTATAACTTGAAAAATTACCAGAGAGTACAGTTATCTCCGGCGAAGCAACCAAAACGCAAGAGGCGGATTAATTCTAATATTGTTGTAAGTATAGTATGTGGAGCGGCTGTGTTTTTAAGCTCTTTTGCCTACATCGATTTGAATGCGACGCTCATACAGGAACAACACGATTTGAGAGCTATCAATGTAGCTTGGCAACAACAACAAAGTAAGCTGAATGAATTGACATCAGAGTTGGCGAAATCATATAACTTGGACATAATTGAGGACAAGGCTATCAACGAACTTTCTATGCACAAACCTATGGCGCATCAAATAGTCTACATAGACATAAAGGAAGAAAGTTTTGTGACGTATGCAAAATAAAAACAAGCTGATGTCGATTTCAGAAAGGCCGGAGACTCCCAAAAAACGATGGGTGAGGGTGAGAAATCGAGTATTGATGTTGTTGCTAGGATATATGAGTGTGTTGAGTTTATTGCTAGTGAAGATGCTGTTCATTTGGTTTAATGATAATGAAAAATATGAGTTAGCAGTTTTGGAGAGGCTGGGCACTAGAGACATAATACTAGAGCCGCTGCGAGGAAGTATATTGGATAAAAATCACAAAACATTGGCTATCAGTCAAATCGCATATGATGTAATTTTGGACCCTAAAACATTGATAGAAAGTGTTTCAGAAGAAGCCAGAGCATATACAGTAGCGGAGCTTGCTGCGTTTTCGGGAAAATCGATAGCAGAAGTCGAAGGGGTAATAAATTTAAATCCGACTACTCGGTATAGATTATTTATGAAAAATATTTCGATTGATGACAAGGACAAGCTAGTGAACTTGGGTTTGAGTGCTGTTAGCTATGTGCAATCTGCAATGAGAATTTATCCAAAGCATGATTTCGCATCGGCAATGATTGGCTTTTATAATGGAGAAAATGGTCAATATGGATTAGAGCAGTTTTATAATTCGTATTTGAAAGGTGAAGAAGGACGCATTTTTACTAATATGACAAATGGCGAATTGCTAACGAGCAAGACGGTTCCCGCGGTGAATGGCTCAAGTTTGGTGTTGACAGTAGATGAAGCAATACAGCAAACGGTACAAAGGGTGATGAACGATTTTGTAAAAAGGTCGGATCCTGTTGGAGCGTCGGCAATAGTTATGAATCCAAATACGGGTGAGATATACGCAATGTATTCGTATCCATCGTTTGATCCAAATACGTATGGTAATTTACAAGCGCAGTTGGGTCTAAAATGGGACGAGATGACAGGTGAGCAAAAGTCTGTTGCTTTGCAGACAGCGTGGCGAAATTATAATATTCAGCATATTTATGAACCGGGTTCTACGTTTAAGCCGTTAATGGTAGCTGCAGCTATAGATACAGGATATTTGATCCCAGAGAAATTTAGAGCAAATTGTACGGGGTCGATAAATGTGGCAGGGACAACCATTAAGTGTTGGTACGCACCGGGACATGGAATTCAGACTGTCGAGCAGGTGTTGGCAAATTCTTGTAATCCGGGAGTAATTGAGATCGCAAACTTGGTGCCCAACGATGTATTTCACAAGTACATGCTGGAGTATGGGCTTTTAGAAAAGACGGGAATAGACCTTGCCGGAGAGAGAACAGGAATCATTCATAGCTTAGAAAATTTTGGACCATTGCAAAAGGCAACGTCATCGATGGGACAAACCTTTGAGCTAACTCCGATGCAATTGTTAACGGGATTTGTAAGTGTGATTAATGGCGGATATCTTGTGGAACCGTATGTGGTATCGCATATTATAGATTCTGCAGGAAGTATTATATATACAAAAACTCCGAGAGTAAAGCGACAAGTAATTTCTACAGAAACGTCGAAGCTACTAACTGCAGATATGGAGACTGTTATTACTGCGGGGACTGGCGGATTTGCTGCGGTGCCCGGATATAGAATTGGTGGAAAGACGGGAACGGCAGAGAAAGGCTATCCGCGTGATGGGGAGACAGAAATATTGTCGTTTGTGGGGTATACACCAATAGAGAAGCCAGAGATTGTTGCGATGGTATTGATTGATGAGGCAGAGTACGAAGAAATTGGTGGCTCCGCATTGGCATTTAGTACTATAATGAAAGAAATTTTGCCGTCGTTCGAAATTTTCGGAACAGATACAAAACGTACCCAGGCGCGCTTGGCTGAAGTGCCAAATATTAAAGGAATGGATATTTATACTGCAATAGAAACAATAAACGCTTTGGAATTAGATATCAGTACAAAAGGTGGAGGAAACATTGTTGAAGAGCAATATCCGGCGCCAGGAATTTTGCTTCCGATAAGCGCAAATGTAACGTTGTATTTGAAAACGAAGAAGACACAAAATCTTGTAAATGTGCCAAATGTAGTTGGTTTGTATCCTGAAGATGCGGAGAGAATGCTAGGAAACGCGTTGTATTTGGAAATACATGGGAAAGAAGATACAAAAATTTTGAATCAGATACCGCCTGAAGGAACAATAATAGATAGGAATTCTAAGATTATTGTGAAAACAGGCAACTAATATTTAACTGCTGCGAGAATCTTGGCAGCAGTTGAATAAATAAATATAAGAAAGGATAATTACGATGGATAAAACACCTGTTAAGATTAAAAAGAGAATGTTGATATTGCTCTCAATTTTTGTGGGTCTATTTATATTTATGATTACTAGGTTATATCATGTGCAAGTGGTCGAAGGCGCAACTTTGCAAGAGCGTGCGTTTGATCAGCATACGCGTGACAGAAATATTACTCCAACTAGGGGCGATATATTGGATGTAAACGGAAATTTATTGGCAACAAGCGCGTCGGTATTTACGATTGGTGTTGTAAGGGCTCAGGTGGAAGATCCCGAGTATGTGGCATCGGTGCTGGCTGAGAAACTCGGTAAGGATTATGAAGAAGTCTATAAGAAGGTTACAAAGCATGTTGCCTTTGAACGAATAGCAACTAAGGTAGATAAGGAGCTTGCAGATTCGATTAGATTGCTAAACCTACCGGGAGTAAAGGTGGATGGAGATTCGCAAAGATACTATCCATACGAAAATTTGGCAGCGCACGCACTCGGATTTGTAGGAAAAGATAATCAAGGAATTGTGGGGCTGGAGGTTAAGTATGATGAATATTTGAAAGGCGCTCCGGGAAAAATTTTAATGCAGACTAATGGCAAGGGTGAACGCGAAGTAAGCGAGGCAGAAATTAGAATAGATCCTATCAACGGTCATGATTTGGTAACCACAATTGATGTTACGCTTCAGCAATATGCGCAACAAGCGATTGATAGCGTTGTGGCAGAAAAGCAAGCAAAGGGTGGAACTATTGTATTGATGAATCCAAACGATGGAGCGATATATGCAATGGCAAATAGTCCAAGTTTTAATTTAAACGACCCATTTACAGTGCAAGATCCAGAGGTCGCGGCAATGTGGTCTACTTTAGACGCGGGTCAAAAACAAACTGAATTGAATGAAATGTGGCGCAACTTTGCGATAAATGATACATATGAGCCAGGCTCAACATTTAAAATAGTGACTTCTGCAATTGGACTTTCAGAAGGCGTTGTAACCCCAACTACTCCGTTTGTATGTAATGGATATCATATGGTTGAGGGAGTTAAGATTAAATGTTGGAGAAGTTCAAATCCGCATGGATATCAAACGTTTACTCAGGGTGTACAAAACTCTTGTAATCCGGTATTTATGATGGTAGGAGATGCCATTGGAGCCTTAGATTTTTACCAGTATATGGCAGATATGGGCTTAATGAGAAAAACAGGCATTGATCTTCCTGGAGAAGCGCGAGGGGTTATGCATAAAGAAGAAAAAATTGGACCTGTGGAGTTAGCAACGATTTCGTTTGGACAATCATTTCAAATTACTCCGATTCAATTGTTAAGCGCGGCATCGGCAACTATAAATGGTGGAAAGCAAATTATTCCTCACTTTGGAAAATACCTTTTAAATGAAGCAGGACAAATTATCAGAGAATTTGATTATACAACTAATAATCAGATTGTGAGCCCAGAAGTAAGCGAACAGATGAAAACTATTTTGGAGAGCGTTGTTGCAGATGGAACCGGTAACAAGAGCTATATTCCGGGATACAAAATTGGCGGAAAAACTGCAACATCGCAAAAACTGCCTCGCGGTTCCGGAAAATATATAGCATCGTTTTTGGCTTTTGCACCTGCGGACGACCCCAAAGTGATTGCGATTGTTCTAATTGATGAGCCTAAAGGAGTATACTATGGAGGAACGATTGCGGGGCCAGTTATGAAAGAAGTATTAGCAAACGCTTTGCCGTATTTGGGAATAGAGCCAAAATACACTAAAAAAGAGCTGACATTATTAGAAACTCAGACTTATACCGTGCCAAAGTTTGTGGAGCTGAAAATTCAGGAAGCAAAATCTAAGGCATATAGAGATAGCGTAACTCTAGAAATTATTGGCGAGGGAGATACGGTTATAGATCAGTTTCCCGCAGAGGGCGAAATCATCAACAAGACTAGCAAAATTATTTTATATACCTAATAGGAATAATGTGGTATAATAATGTCGTTCATCGTTAAATCAAAGTAGAGAGAGGTTTGTTATGGAGCTTAAAAAAATACTAGAAAACGTGGAGTATGAATTGCAACAGGGAGATATTAATAGAGATATTAGTGAGATAATTTACGATTCTAGAATAAAAACGAGATGCGGATTATTTATTGCGATAAAAGGGTATATGAGTGATGGGCATAAGTATGTGTCAAATGCTATTGAGAACGGTGCGCGAGTGATCGTAGTATCTGACGCAGTTTTTGTTGCAGCCAATATTGCTGTTGTTAGAGTAAAAGATACGAGAGCCGTAATGGCAGCTATTGCAGGAAACTTCTATGGGCATCCATCCAAAGAGCTTGCCTTGGTGGGCGTTACCGGAACTAACGGAAAGACCAGCACTACATTTTTACTTGCAGAAATATTGGAAGCGTATCGTAAAAAAATTGGGGTAATCGGAACCATTGAAAATAGAATTGGTAAGCAGGTTATGGAAACCGCAAGAACCACGCCCGAATCAATTGATTTGCAAAAATTATTTCGCAAGATGAACACAGAAGATGTAGATGTCGCGATAATGGAGGTCTCTTCACATGCATTAGTTTTGAATAGAGTGGATGGTTGCGATTTTGATATCGGAGTATTTACAAATTTAACGCAAGATCACTTAGATTTTCATGAAACAATGGATAATTATGCGGCGGCAAAGGCAAAGCTTTTTTCGATGTGTAAAATTAGTATTATCAACGTTGACAGCCCGTATAGCAAAGTGATGCTAGATTCATGTAAAGCAGAGACGATCACATATGGAATTAAGAATCCTGCAACATTTTTTGCAAAAGATATAGTGATACATGCACATGAAACGCAATATGTGCTAGAATATAATGGTAAAGATTTACAAATCGTGGTACCAATACCAGGAGAGTTTACAGTATATAATACTATGTGCGCGATAATTTGTGCTTATAAACTGGGAGTGCCATTAGATTTTATAGCAAAAGCATTAAAAAATGTAAAAGGAGTACCGGGTCGAGTTCAAAGTTTTCAATCAACTAAGGGGTATAGTGTTTTGGTTGACTATGCTCATACACCAGATGGTTTAGAAAATGTATTGACTGCGATAAAGCAGTTTGCTAAAGGAGATATAGTAACAGTGTTTGGGTGCGGTGGAGACAGAGACAATAAGAAACGTCCGATAATGGGGGAAATTGCATCTAAATATTCTACCAAAGTTTATATTACATCCGATAATCCGAGAAGTGAAGAACCAGATGAGATTATTAGGCAAATAGAAGTGGGAGCAAAAAAGCATATTACACCATATGAAATTGAATCAGACAGAAAAACTGCAATAATTAAAGCTTTATCATTTGCTAAAAAAGACGATGTTATTTTGATTGCAGGGAAGGGACACGAGACCTATCAGCATTTAAAAGATGGAATTATTCACTTTGATGATAGTGAAGTGGTTTTAGAATTTTTAGCAAAGGGGTGATGTTATGCAAATATCCATACAAGAACTAGTTCAGGAAACAGGAGGTATTTGTTTAAATAGTGAAGATTCTGGCAATACAGTAATTGAAGAAATCTTTACAGATTCGCGTCAAAAGGTAAATAAGGGGTTGTTTGTGCCGCTAATTGGAGAAAAATTTAATGGGCACGATTATATAGATGATGTGAAAGCGATGGGAGCAATAGCGACTTTAACTTCCAAAGAGAATGATTCGGTGCATCAAGATTTAATTACGATTGCAGTAGAAGATACCCAAAAGGCGTTGTTAGATGTCGCGCGTTATTACAGTTCAAAGGTAGATCGTCCTATTATTGCAATTACGGGAAGCGTGGGAAAGACTACGACAAAGGAAATGGTGGCAGCAGTTTTGGAAACGACGCTTAAAGTGCATAAAACTGTTGGCAATTATAATAATGAAATTGGCGTTCCAAAAACTATGTTTGCTTTATCTGAAGATGACCAAGTCAGTGTGATAGAGATGGGAATGAATCATTTTGGAGAGTTGAGCAGGTTGACTAGCGTTGTTAAGCCAGACTTTGCGGTAATTACGAATATCGGAACGGCGCATATAGAACATCTAGAGTCGAGAGAAGGAATTTTAAAGGCCAAGCTGGAGATATTAGAAGGGTTAAAACCAGAAGGAACCGTAATTATAAATGGTGACGAACCTTTGCTAATGGGAAAGAAGCAAGATAATTGGATAACATTTGGGTTTGATCCAAGGCTGGATTACTGCGTCTCTAACGTTGTAACATATGGCGCATTTACAGAAGCTGTCGTATATACTCCAAACTCTGTGTTTAAAATTAAAATTCCATCTCCGGGAGTGCATATGGCATTAAACGCTTTGATTGCGATCATTATTGCGGAGAAACTTGAAATTCCTAGGGATAAAATTATTAAAGGAATTGCAAATTATAAATCTGAAAAAATGAGAATGAATATTACTAATGTAGGTAATTTCACAGTGATTGATGATACCTATAACGCAAATTATGATTCTATGGTAGCAGCAATGAAGGTTTTGGGAAATTATCTTACCAAAAATAGGAAAATAGCAATTTTGGGAGATATCTTTGAGTTAGGAAAATATAGCGAATCAATTCATCGAAATTTGGGAGAATATATAGCATCATCGAGGATAAACTGCGTATTTACCATAGGCGACGCAGCTGCTTACATTACTGATGCGATTATAAATTCACCAAATAATAAAAATGTGACCAGTAAGCATTTTAAAAATAAGGAATTGTTTATAAAAGAATGGAGCCAGTATATTAACGCTGGTGACATAGTATTGGTTAAGGCATCGAGAGGGATGCATTTAGAAGAAGTCGTAAAAGCGATGAGAAAGGATAAATAGATTATGGAGAGAGATATGATATATGCAGCAGTTATAGCGTTTCTGCTAAATATAATAGTAAGCCCGATAATGATACCTATTTTGCATAGGCTAAAATTTGGGCAAAATGTACGTGATGATGGGCCGCAAACCCATCTAAAGAAATCTGGAACACCAACGATGGGTGGCATTATAATTTTGACTAGCGTTTTTATTACGAGCTTGTTATTTTTGCGTGGCAATAGAGAGTTACAGAGTGTGCTATTTATTACGTTTGGTTTTGGAATGATAGGATTTTTAGATGATTATATTAAGGTAGTTAAGAAGCGTTCTCTAGGATTGACTGCGGCACAAAAATTGTTAGCGCAGCTGTTTGTAACTATTGGCTTTGCGTATTTATTAAGATTTTATATAGGAATGGACACCGCTATATTGATTCCATTTAGCAATGGCTTGTTGTTAGATATTGGATATGCGTATTATCCGTTGCTAGTATTTGGCGTGTTGGGTGTGGTGAATGCTGTAAACTTGACAGATGGGCTTGATGGGTTAGCAGCTAGCGTTACGGTTTTGATTGCAACATTTTTTGCTGTAGTTGCGTATGCTTATGGAAGTGGCGCAGACGTGTTTGCAGCGGCGGTGGCAGGTAGTTTGCTAGGATTTTTGTTATTTAATTCGCATCCGGCAAAAGTTTTTATGGGAGATACAGGATCGTTGGCATTGGGAGGATTTGTTGCAGCGATTTCGTTTATACTCAAGATGCCGTTGTTTATTTTGATTGTAGGATTGATATATGTAATAGAAAACTTATCTGTAATATTACAGGTGGGATATTTTAAGATGTATCATAAGAGAATATTTAAAATGGCTCCGATTCACCATCATTTTGAATTATCGGGATGGGAGGAGACAAAAGTAGTGAGCGTTTTTGCTATAATCACAGCAGTGATGTGCCTGATAGGCCTTGTTGCGATTTAATGTGGAGGTGTTGACATGGGTAGTTTAGTAGTATTTGTTGTGGCGCCGATAGTGATATGTACAGTATGTTATTATCTAATTGCTAGAGAAAAATATAAATAAAAATTGTGAAAGGGAAATTGAAAGATGAGCCTAATTTTATTTGTGTTAGCGACAATAGCAATTAGCTTTGTGGGATCTGTAGCGATTTCAAAGGAGGGTTAATTGATGAAAATACTGGTAATTGGATGCGCAAAAAGTGGTATAGGAGCGGCAAAGCTGGCGGCTAATGCGGGGCAAAACGTTGCTATATATGATGATAAGCGATTCGAAGATTTTGCCGATGAAACTAAGCAAGCTCTGATAGATTTAGAGAATAAAGGGGTTAAATTATTTTTGGGGAAACGCGATAGTTATATTGATGATATAGAAAAAATTATTGTGAGCCCCGGGGTTCCTCTAGACATTCCGATCATAGAGCATTACCGCAAAGAAAATGTGAACATAGTGGGTGAATTCGAATTTGCAGCTACTTTTTGTAAGGCGCCAATACTTGGAATTACAGGAACTAATGGAAAAACGACAACAACAACACTGGTTGGTGAAATATTTAAGGCATATAATCCAAAAACTTTTGTGGTTGGAAACATAGGATGTGCATTTTCGGAAGAAGTTCAGGATATTACTGCCGATAGCGTTGTGATAGCAGAGCTGAGCAGCTTTCAATTAGAAACAATCGAAACTTTGAGTTGTCAAATTTGTTCGATATTAAATATTACACCAGATCATTTAAATAGACATGGTACGATGGAAAATTATATGGCAGCAAAATATAGAATTTTTGAAAATGGAGGTAAAAATGTAAAGGTTATTCTCAATAAAGAAGATGCGGAGCTTGCAAAACTTATTGGGAAGACCGGCAAAACTGAACTTTTATTTAGTTCGAAAGAATCTGTAGAAAAGGGGGTTTATCTAGAAAATGGAGCATTAGTGGACAATACGCTTGGAGACAACTTTGTTATTTGCAATATAGATGAACTTCATATTTTGGGAGTACATAACTACGAAAATGCGTTGGCGGCAATACTGATGGCAAGAGCATATGGTGTCCCTAGAGAAATTATTAGAAGCGTATTATTAGACTTTAGGGGTGTTGCGCATCGCATAGAGTATGTAACAACAGTATCAGACGTTAAATTTTACAACGACTCAAAAGCAACTAATGTGGGCGCGGCAGTTCCGGGGCTACTGGCAATGCAGTCAAAGATTAGATTGATCGGAGGAGGGCTTGATAAACACATAGAATTTGATGAGTGGGTCGAGTTGTTTGAGGGGCGTGTAGCTAAATTATATATTATTGGAGAAACTACAAATCAGATAATAGAAACTTGCAAAAAGCATGGTTTTCATAACTATGAAGCTTTTGAAACATTTGAGGAGGCAATAAAAGCGGCATATAACGAAGCCAAGAGAGGAGAATGCGTTTTGTTATCTCCGGCTTGTGCCAGCTGGGATATGTTTCCAAGTTATGAAGTGCGAGGTGAAATATTTAAGCAAGTGGCTTTATCTTTGAGAGAGGGTGCAAAGGATGAAAGATAAGAGAATAGACATTGTTTTGGTCATTCTTATTTTGGTAATCGTTTCGTTTGGAGTGCTGATGGTTTATAGTGCAAGTAACTATCATGCGCTGGTGATGTATGGTGATCCATTTAGCCTTGCTAAAAAGCAGGGCATGTTCGCCATACTGGGAATTTGTGCGATGTTATTTATAGGATCTAAAGTAGATTACAGAATTTTTTCGAACATGAAAGTTGCGGGGGCAATTTACATAGCATCGAATGCGTTGGTGGCATTGTTGCCGTTGATTGGACACGAAAGTAAAGGGGCAACCCGATGGATAATGATTGGGCCTATTACTGTTCAGCCTTCAGAATTTGCAAAGATCGCGACGATATTGATGGTATCAGCTTTTATAGTTAATTATAGAAACAAGCTCGAAAAGTGGCCACTTGTGATAGGGGGATTTGCAATTATCGGAGTTCCCGCAATATTGGTTTTGTTTGAAAATATGAGTTCTGCAATTGTAATAGGTGCCGCAGGGGTATTTATTATGTTTGTTGCAACCAAAGATGTGTGGTATTATGTTGCGGGACTTTTTGGAGCTGTGGGAATGGGTTGGCTAGGGCTACATCTTGCAGCAACTACAGATAGAGCAGTAGAAACTACAGGGATTTTGGGAGTAGTTTTTCCTCAATATCGTTTGGACAGGTTTAGAGTTTGGCTGGATCCGTGGATCGATCCGAAAAATGTTGGGTATCAGCCTATTCAATCACTCTACGCAATAGGAGCAGGGGGACTATTTGGACAAGGCCTAGGTAGTAGTATACAAAAACAAGGATTTTTGCCAGAGCCACACAACGACATTATCTTTTCTGTAATTTGTGAAGAGCTGGGTCTTGTGGGAGCGAGTTGTGTGCTTCTTATTTACGCATTGCTCGTGGTGCGAGGATTGATGATTGCAGTTGATGCGGATGACCTATTTGGATCATTGGTTGCGACGGGGTTGGTCGGTCTTGTGGCAGTTCAAGTTTTAATTAATGTGGCAGTAAATACAAATACGTTCCCAACCACAGGAATGCAATTACCAATGATAAGTTATGGAGGAACAGCCTTGGTGGTGTTGCTATCATCATTGGGGCTATTGCTAAGCATTTCAAAATACTCAAAAATTAAGAAGATTGGAAAATAGAAACATATGCCTTCTCTGGTAGCGGAGAGGGCTATTTTTGTGTTAAAAATATGTTGAATATTTCTGAGTCTAAGAGGAGAAAATAATCCCAAGTAAATATGGCAAGAGGTGTAGTCGATGAAAGATAAAAACATAGACATCGTGTTGGTTGTATTAATTTTGGTAATCGTATCTTTTGGAGTATTGATGGTATATAGTGCAAGCAACTATCACGCGATACTCATGTATAATGACCCGTTTAATATAGCGAAGAAGCAAGCAGTGTTTGCCGTAATGGGAGTGTGTGTGATGCTGTTTATAGGATTTAATGTAGATTATAGGATATTTTCTAATCTGAGAATAGCAACCTTTATTTATGTAGCGGCAAATGCGCTAGTGGCCTTGCTCCCATGGATAGGAGACGAAAGAAAAGGTGCGGTAAGATGGATTGTGTTAGGGCCTATAACAATTCAACCATCAGAAATTGTTAAGATAGCCACGCTAATAATGATCTCGGCCTTTATAGTGCATTTTAGGAATAAATTGAGCAATTTTTGGGTTGCTGTTGGAGGGTTTGCGATAGTGGGTATTCCGACAGTGTTGGTGTTGTTTGAAAATTTGAGTTCTGCCATTGTTATAGGCGCGGTTGGGGTTTTAGTGATGTTTGTGGCAACGAAAGAGATATGGTATTACGCTATTGGAGCCGCAGGTGCAGGAGGGTTTGTATGGCTTGCGCTCTATTTGGCCGCAACGACAGAGAGCGATGTACCAACAACCGGGATTATTGGAATAATTTTTCCGCAATATAGACTTAATAGATTTAGAGTGTGGCTGGATCCATGGATCGATCCGCTAAGGAATGGGTATCAATCCATTCAGTCGTTATATGCGATAGGAGCAGGAGGATTGTTTGGCCGAGGATTGGGAATGAGCATACAAAAGCAAGGATTTTTGCCAGAGCCACACAACGACATTATTTTTTCTGTAATTTGTGAAGAGTTGGGGTTTGTGGGTGCAGCATGCGTGTTGATAATATACTCATTGTTAATTATGCGAGGGTTGATGATTGCGATAAACGCGTATGATTTGTTTGGATCGTTGCTGGCAGTGGGGTTGGTAGGATTAATAGCAGTGCAAGTGATAATTAATGTGGCGGTAAATACAAATACGTTTCCGACAACGGGAATGCAGCTGCCATTAATTAGTTATGGAGGAACAGCATTGGTGGTGTTGCTTGCGGCGCTGGGGATTTTGCTGAATATTTCAAAGTATTCAAAAATAGAAAAATAGAAAGCAAAGAGAGGAGTGCTAATGTCAAAACAGCTAAAGGTGATTTTGGGAGTAATTTTTGTATTGGCCGTCACGTTTATTTTGCCGATATGGCAAGCTCAGATTGCTCAAATAAATGTACGAAGTTATGGAGAAGTGCCATATTATACGCAACGAGATCTAGAAATAGTTTTGGGGATTTCAAAAAACGCTCATATATTGAATATTTCCAATCGAAAATGGGAAAAATATAAGAAAAGTTTACCTTTTATTGAAAGCTTAAAGATAACCAAAAAGTTTCCAAACTTATTAATTTTAGACATCGTTGAAAAGACTCCTCTAGGATATATTCCATTTAATGGCAGATATGTGTTAGTTGATGACCAAGCTATTGTGCTTGCAGAGTCTGCAAAACCAAATTTTGACTTGCCTGTAATAGAGGGCATAACAATTAATAATTTTACTATCGGTGAAAAAATAAATTTATACAGAGATGATGCGTTACTAACATTAGATTTTATATCACAAACGGCTATAGCATATGGGTTATTTTCGGATATTGATAGCATAAATTTAGTGGATTTGGAAAATATTATATTGAAGATAAAAAAATTAAAAGTTGAGTTAGGTAATGTAGATAATCTAGCTAAAAAAATGAATTGGCTGAGTGAAATCTACAGGGATTATAGTGTGGGAGTCTTGGATCTACGCAATATAGATTCGGGCGAGGCTATATTAACGATAGACGAAAGGATAAAGTGACTTATTATGGAAATGTATGATGTAAGCACAAGTCAAGAAGCGCGTATTAAAGTTATAGGGGTTGGTGGCGGAGGAAATAATGCCGTTGATCGAATGATTACAGAAGGGCTTAGTGGAGTAGAATTTATTACAGTAAATACTGATCACCAAGCACTAGAGAGATCCAAAGCAGATACCAGAATTCAAATTGGCGAAAAAATTACTCGCGGGTTGGGCGCAGGTGCAAATCCGGAGGTAGGGTATCAAGCTGCCGAAGAAAGCCACGAGGCAATCTATGAGGCAATAAAAGATACGGACATGCTATTTATTACTGCAGGAATGGGTGGGGGCACTGGAACTGGAGCAGCACCGGTGATTGCGCAAATTGCAAAGCAAGAGGGTATTTTAACTGTAGGCGTTGTAACGAAGCCGTTTACATTTGAAGGACGCAAGCGAATGGCAACTGCGGAACGCGGAATAGAAGAGTTGATTAAGGCAGTTGACACCCTGGTAATAATTCCGAATGACAGAATTTTAGATGTGATAGAAAAGAATACAACAATAGAAGACGCGTTTAAGAAGGCAGATTCGGTATTACAGCAAGGCGTTGGCGGGATAACTAATTTAATTACGAAGCCGGGGATTATTAACTTAGACTTTGCAGATGTGAGAACTATAATGTGTGACAAAGGCATTGCTCATATGGGAATTGGCCAGGCGAGCGGTGAAAATAGAGTGGATGAGGCAATCAAACAAGCAACTAGTAGTCCTCTTTTAGATACTACAATTAAAGGTGCAGGTGGCGTACTGATCAATATCACAGGTGACTCGACACTTGCAATGTCAGAGTTGAATGCGGGAGCTAGCTTGGTTCAAAATGATGCGGATGTAGATGCAGAAATAATTTTGGGAACATCTGTTAATGAAGAGCTTAAAGATGACATTATTGTTACCGTTATTGCAACAGGATTTGTGGACAAAGAAGTGGTGCCAGTAAGACTTGAAAATAAGAAGAATATTACGAATACACAGTCGGGTTTCAAAAAGGTCGAAACACGTTCGTCAACAAATTCGCATCCGCGTCAAGCATATGAAGGAACTCCAGAGATACCTGTTTTTTTAAGAAATGCCAATAAAAGATAAGTTATTTTTTGGGACACTTATAATGGTGTCCTTTTTATTATGTTGAGTGAAGGAATTATTATGATAAAAAATGAAGAATATATTGTAGAAGTGATAGATATTAATGCCAACGGAGGTGGAGTTGCAAAGTATGAGGGCATGGCGGTTTTTATACCAGGTGCAGTGCCGGGCGATGTGGCTAAAGTAAAAATTATAAAGGTCACAAAAAGTTATGCAGTGGGAAAACTCCTAGAGCTTGTGAAAGCTTCAGAACATAGAGCAGAACCGCCGTGTGTCTATGCTGCTAAATGTGGAGGATGCGTAGCGCAACATATTAAGTATGAGTTTCAGTTAAAATATAAGCAAAAGCAGGTGAAAGATTGTTTAGAACGAATTGGCAAAATTAGGGAGGTAGAAGTGCTTCCTACCATTGCAATGGAAAACCCGATCCATTATCGAAACAAAGCGCAATATCCAATAAGAGAAGTGGATGGCAAAATTCAGATTGGTTTTTACGCAGCAAAGAGTCATCAGGTAGTAGATATTGAGGACTGTGTGATAGGGAATCAAAAGAATGGGGTCATTGTGGATGCGATACGCAAGTTTTTGAAAGATAATAAGATTTCGATCTATAATGAGGCAACTCACAAAGGTTTGGCACGGCATTTGGTAATTCGAAATAGTATAAATTTTGATGAAGCAATGGTGTGTTTGGTTATCAATGGCAAAAAGTTGCCGCATGCACAGGACTTGGTAGAAAGGCTTCGAGCAATCCCAGGGATAACTGGAATATTGCTAAATCACAACACTGCAAAGGGAAATGTGATATTGGCAGAGCAAACAACAACGTTGGATGGAAGAGATTATATTATGGATAAGATTGGCGAGTTGACGTTCAAAATTTCATTGCTATCATTTTTTCAAGTAAATCCAGTTCAAACTAAAGTATTGTATGATATAGCATTGGGTGTTGCGGCATTGACAGGAAGCGAAACAGTGTTAGATGCGTATTGCGGAATAGGAACAATCTCATTATTCTTAGCAAAAGAGGCAAAGAGAGTAGTGGGGGTAGAAGCAATTCCGCAGGCTGTTGCCAATGCGAACGAAAATGCACAGATAAATGGAATAGCAAATGTGGAGTTTGTATTGGGTAATGCAGAAGATGTGGTGTTAGGAGAAAAGTTTGATGTTGTAGTTGTGGACCCTCCTAGAAAAGGATGCGAAGAGGACTTTTTAAAAACTATCGTTGCCAACGCACCTGCAAAGATGGTATATATATCGTGTGACCCCGCGACACTGGCTAGAGATGTAAAATTTATGTATGAGAATGGGTACGTTGTTAATAAGGTGCAGCCGGTTGATATGTTTCCTTATACTTCGCATGTTGAGACGTGCGTGCTTTTATCTCGTCTGACAACCTAATGTTAAAAAAAGAAAACTGTACCCGATAAATTCAAAGTACAGTTTTTTTATATGTTATTTATATAATTGTAACAGTAGGTTTTTTCCTTGTTGGGAGTTTGCTATATACTTCATCGCTGTAGCCAAAACCTATCACCGAATATACTGTTTGCGATTTAGTAATGTTTAAATATTCCTTTAGTTCGGTAGAATTATTGATAAAATCTGCCAAAAAGCCAAGATAGCAAGAGCCGATTTTTTTCGTGTGCATAAGAATAGTGGCCATGCTCATTTTAATCATGCAATCATCATAAGGCTTTACAGCATTTGCCTCAGTATACGCTATTAAAAGATGTGGTGCGTCTACTGTTATCGGGTTTCTGACATTTTTTACAAATTCAATTAACCCTGGAAAAAGATTGTTCTGTTTTAGGTATTCTACCGATATATTAGAAATTTCTTTTACATTGTCATATCCATTTACGAGTACCCACTTAACAGGTTGCTCGTTTTTGGCACTTGCAGTATATTCTAAAGTTTGTAAAATATCCATTATTAATGTTTCTTCAACAAGATTTTCTTTAAAACGTCTGATCGAACGATTGCTTTTGATTAAGTTTTTAATATCATTGTACTCGACATTTTGATAGGCAGGATTATCTTCGTAATCAATACCTAACAATGAAATAGCAGAAGAGGGACATACAGCCTGACAGTGCCCACACAAAATACATGCCCCTGTATTTGAAATAATTGCCTTTTTATTTTGGATTTCAATAAGTCCACTTGGACAAAATTTTTGGCATTTAGAACATCCGATACATTTATTTTCATCTATGTTAATCATAATATTTATTCTTCCTTTTCGTTATTTTAGACAAGCTGAACTGCTTTCTCTTTCTTGGATATAATAAGGTACAGATATTTGAAGGGGTATTGTATGAACTTTGTTTATACGGTTTATTAGAGTTTGTGCTGCAAGCATTCCCATCGTTTTTAGCGGAATATGAATAGTGGAGAGAGTGGGTTTTGTGAAGGCCGACATTTCGATATCGTTTATGCCTATGATAGAGATGTCATTTGGAATTTTTAGACCATTCGTATAACAAGCATTAATTGCACCAATAGCGATACGATCACTTATACATAATACAGCAGTGACACCGGTTTTGTGCTCTAGAAGTTGTTGCATAGCAAGTTTACCGCCGTTGAGTGTAAGAGAATTAGTGTTAATAAACATGTTTTTGTTGTAGGGAAGATTATAGCTTTGTAAGCTGTCAATATATCCCTTATATCTAATATCATCTTTTTGACCAATTAGAGCAATGTTTCTGTGTTGTAGGTTATATAAATATGAAAAGGCATCTTTACACACCTCATAGCCATCGCAGTATATTTGATCAAAATTGTCATCGAACTTGATGCGCATTTTATTAAGACTAACATAAACAATTGTATTGAAAGATTTTTGCAAAAGAAGTTCGGTTTGTTTATTAGTTCGACCGATTGCTATTAAATTTTTGTTAGAATGATCATCTGCGGCAAGAAGTATGTCTATCGTCCCATCTTCGAGTTCAAAAAGTTCGATGCGTCTTTTTAAGATATAGTTATTTTGGATAGCGTATTCATTGATGCCATCAATAACTTGATCATAAAAGCTGTCGTCTTTGGATTCATTATATGGTCTTGCGCATAAACAATAAAGGAATTTTTTGGGCACTTCAGAGGTATGTGCCCTATTTTTAGAAGTTGATAAAACATATCCATTTTCATCGGCAATTTTTAATATCAGTTGCTTAACGCTATCACTAGCAGCAGTAGTATTTTTATCGTTTAAAACACGAGATACTGTTGCTGTGGAAACATTTGCCATAACGGCTATGTCTTTTAAAGTCATAATCGCCTCCATATAAAAAGTATTTTCTGAATATTAACACAAGTGGTATCAAAAATCAAGAATATTTACGCAAAGAGAGATAAAGTTCTTGTTTTTAGACATTGGCCATATTATAAATAGCTAAAATATCATTTTTATCTAGAGGCTTTAATGCGCCGATTGTTTTGCGCTCGCCGTTATAGGTGCAGCTGTCTACCAATTCGTTTATTTCATCGCTGGTAAATTTTCTGCCCATAAGTTCGGTAATACTGGTTGGCATATTGTATTCTTTGAAAAAGTTTATGGTGCGTTCGATGCCTTCGGTTGCGGCTTCTTTGTCGTTGCAGTTAGAAACTCCAAAAACATTGCGTGCAAACTGCGCAAATCTTTCTACATTGGCATCGCACACATATTTTGCCCAATACCCCCACATAGTAGTAATAGTTGTTGCGTGAATTTTATCATGATAGTGACCAGAAATTTCATGTCCTAGATTGTGTGTAGACCAGTCGAATTTACCACCAAGTCCGCCAGATAAGTAAGCATTGGTGCCTGCCCACATTATTTCTGATGCGGCATCATAATTGTCTGTTTCTTTGATAAAAGTAGGTCCTACTTCGAGCAAAGTTTTCATATTGCCTTCGCTGCAAGTATCAGAAACCTTATTTTCTCCTCTGCTAGCGCAATACCTTTCGTGTGTGTGAACAAAAATATCTACAACAGTGCAGTTTCTTTGCATAAGTGGTAATGTATATAATTGTTCGGGATTCATAAAAGCATAAGCTGGGCGGCTAGCATCACTGAAGAGGCTTCTTTTTTGCGCTGTTGCGTCATTTGATAAAACAGATGATGGGTTTGTTTCGCTTCCAGTTGCAGCGGTTGTGGGAATAGCAGCGATCTTAATTGCTGTTGGAGGTGATGGAATTTTCCCTAAATAACAATCCCAAATGTCGATATCTGGGTTTGCGGCACCAACAGCTATTGCTTTGCAGGAGTCTAAAACGCTTCCGCCACCGATCGCAACTAGGCAATCAATAGAGTTTTTATGGCAAATATCAATAGCTTTATAAACGAGTTTAAGTTCTGGATTTGAACGAATATCACTAAATAGAGTTACATTTATAGAGTTCTCTTGAAGTTGTTTGACGATTTTATCAAGAAGACCTTTTTTCTCGGCAACAACATCATAACAAACAAGTGCATTTTTTACATTATCGCGGCTAAGTGTTTCACCAACTTTATCATCCACGCCTTTTCCAAACGCAATTTTTGTATTAAAATTTAGCTCAAAACTATTCATTATATATTTCCCCCTTGAATATAAAAGTAGTTATTCAAAAAATTTAAAACCAACTCTAAATGTTGTTGGAAGAAGTGAATTTTCAAAGGCTTGCTGTGCATTTGTGATTGGGTGAAGCTCAGATAAAAGAGCTGTTTCTGGTTTGATTTTGCCAGCTGCAAGTATTTTTGCCGCTCTCAAAAATGCTCTGTTTTCACTTGCCATAGTGCCGGCAAGTTTCATATTGGAGCTTTGGATTTTGTTGATATCAATGGCAATAGGTTCATCAGGAAATACTTTGCCGAACATTAAATAAGTTCCATTTTCACTGCAAAGTTTAATGCTTTGGGCGATAACAGATGGAATTGCCACAGTGTTTATTACAATCTCGAATCTTTTGCCTCGTGTAATTTTATCAACACTTTCCCATAAATCTGAGGCTTCTGAATTTAAAGCATGATCACAAATTCCCATGTCAAGTGCATTTTGGCGTCTTTGCTCATCTCTCTCGATAATGGTGACAACCGCACCTTTAAGCATGGCGACTTGTGCGTGCATGATGCCGATAATTCCAGCTCCTTGAATAACGACATTATCTCCTAGCTCGATATTAAATTTGTCTTGCCCAGTGATAACGCAAGCTAAAGGTTCGGTAAACATTATTCTTTCGTAAGATATATCATTGGGGAATAAATACGTATTTTTGGCATCAGCAAGTACGTATTCTGCAAGACCACTACGCCCTTCCACATACTCGAGGTCATGTGTGTATTTGCATCTAGTTCCATCGGCACGACGACAGTTTTCACACACCCCACAGTTATGCGTAAGTGCTGCCGCGCATCTTGATCCAATAGGAAAATCTTCTTCTCTTAAAGATGAGCCAATAGCAACGATTTCTCCTGCGAATTCATGGCCGCCAACAAATGGTAATGGCAATGGCATTATTTGTAAAAACACACGTTGTTCCCAAGTGCAAAGCATTGATGTTGCGACTTTTATAAGGACATCGGTAGGGCCTGGGATTGGTATATTTTGATCGATGATTTCTATTTGTTTTGCTGCGGTGATGCATATTGCTTTCATTTTGGAACTCATACTGCCTCTCCTCTCACTTTTAATTACATTGCAGTTTTGCCACCATCCATATTAACAATGGAGCCTACCATGTCATTTGCTAAATCTGAACAAAGGTATACAGCCATGCTTGCGACAGAATCAATACTAATAAATCTTTTTGTAGGTCTAGTGTTAGCTAACGCGTCTTGTTGATCTTTCGGAAAAGCTGCGACCAATGGAGTAAGCATAGTTCCTGGTGCGATAGCGTTAATGTTAATTCCTGTATCGGCATATGCAATGGCGGCGTTTCTGGTTAACCCACCTAAAGCGTGTTTGCTAATACAATAAACTGAACGCAGAGGGTGGCCAGCTGTAAAGGTAGCCTCTGAACCAATATTTACGATTTTTCCTGATTTATTTTTAAGCATGATTTTAAGTTCTTCTTGCATACAAAGAAAAACACCTTTTACATTGACATCCATAACAAAGTCATACTCATTTTCTGGCATATCAACAAATGGATGCATATCACCAGTAACGCCGGCGCAGTTTATAGCAAAGTCAAGTGTTCCAAATCTTGCCAAAATAATTTTCATTGCATTCTTGATATCTGCAGAGTTTCTTGTGTCGCCTTTTATGAAAAGAACTTCTGTTTTCGACTGTAATTTAGCTTCTAATTTTTTATCGAGAGCAGTATCAATACTGAAAATAGCAATCTTAGCGCCCTCATCTGCAAACCTTTTGGAAATACTAGCTCCCAAACCCTGTGAGCCTCCGGTTATAAAAACAACTTTGCCATTAATATTTTTCATAATTTTCTCCTATTCTAATTATTAGCTAATGCGGCAATACTTTCTGGTGGTATGATAAATGATATGATAATAAGTAAAATGATACTGATTATAGTGGAAATACCAATTGCACTGTTTACGATTTCCACTTCTTCTTCTGAACTAACACCTTCTACGAGTAAAGTAAGTGTAAACATTGGAGGAAGCACGAAGAATCCTATGAACGATAAATCTAAAATGAGACTTGGTTCAAAGAAGAAATCGATAACTAAAAATTTGAATAAAAAGCCTAGTCCAAACATAACAATTAGTCTTGAAATCACAAGTTTCATGCTTTCTTTTAGATATTTTGCTTTAAAGGTAAGTCCATAACCTAAAGTAACTAAGATAAGTGGTGATGCAAGACCAGAAAGAGTCGTGATTGATTTTAGGATACCTAAGCCTATTTCGTTTGAGTTGAGAAGATCTCCAACGCCTAAGAGATTTAAAATCATACCAAAAACCATACTTAAAATAAGCGGTGATTTTATAATATTTTTTGCTGTACTTAAATCAAATTTGTGGGTTTCTGATGTTTCAAATTTAAATAATACTAGATATACAGTCCATACAAACAATTCGTTACCAACGCCAATAAATGAGTAAATTTCTAAATTATCTGTACCATAAATCATAGTGTATAACGCCATACCTACAAGCATAAATCCTGTTCCAGAGCAAATGTATGGATTGAATTTATTCCTTAAAAATGGAATAAAATTACAGAGTTTTCCTCCAACAAGGAATACACATAACATGACGTAACTTAAACCGATCATCAAAAAAGAGTTAGCTTCGATGTGCATGAATAATGTCATATTAAAAAGTGTGCAAGGTAAGCAAATATTAAGTAAGAATTTTTTTATTTCAGCTATTGTTGCTGGCAAAATATATTGCTTGTAATTTAGAATTTTTCCTAAAATAACTAAAACAATTATAGGTAATACCGGACCTAACATATTAATTATTTCGAACATATTTTAAATTTCTCCTTTCTATGTTGGGTAAGCAAGTCTAAAACATACCGGCTAATATATATCTTTAGTAAGAATTTGGATCCGCTGCGTTGTTGCTGGCAATACCTCTTGCCTCGTCATAAATAGAATCAGCAAAACCATATCCAAGACCAAGTTTATGCGCACCCATATCAAGGAATTTTTGTGCTGTTGGATA
Organism: Candidatus Epulonipiscium viviparus; assembly: GCF_030708075.1. Lineage (GTDB taxonomy): Bacteria > Bacillota > Clostridia > Lachnospirales > Cellulosilyticaceae > Epulonipiscioides > Epulonipiscioides viviparus. The sequence goes on from NZ_CP117982.1 coordinate 1,480,381, forward strand.
ATCAAAAATACCAGGTCCAGAAACTTTAACTTTTGCGCGACCGTTAGCTGTTTTTAACATGATGGCAACTGCTTCTTCTGTTACTGGCTCAAAGAAACCGGTGCAAGTTTTTATGTATTCCGCACCGCATTCGATAGAAACTTCGGTAGCTTTGGCAATTTCTTCGGGTGTTAAGTATCCAATTTCAAAAATAACTTTAACGATGGCATCATATTCATGAGCTTTGGTAACAACTCCACGAATTTCATCCGCAACAATATTCCAAAGTCCAGAACGAGCGTAACCATAGTTCATGACCATGTCGATTTCTTTGATGCCTTTTTTACAATAAATTTCAGTAAGAGCAATTTTAGCTTCTAATCCACCTGTTCCATGAGGAAAATCAAGCACGCAACAAGGTACAGTGTCGGAATCTTTACAAAGTTCAACAGCAATATCTATATCGCAAGGCCTAACGCAAACACCGGCATAATTGTTGGCAACACCTTTTTTGATAATAGCTTTTACGTCCTCTAGTTTATCTCCTGGTTTTAATGGTGAATAATCAATATAGCGTTCAATAGACATGTTTGTTCTCTCCTTTTAAATTAATAAATAAAAATATTTACTTGGCGTTTAGTAAAATAAATGATTTTGTTTGCGTTATTGTTAAGTTAATATTACCCTTATTCAACTCAGAAGTCAATAGCAAATATATAAAAAATATGAACTTTGGCAAAATATATATAAGACAAAGTATTGACTTGTATAATAGCAACAATGACTATGTTGTTAATCAAAATATTAACATGATTTATTGCGGTAAATTACGTTAATAATATGTTGAAAATTACGAAAGCGCAGCAGGCTGAAATTATAATTATTGGACTCTTGACAGAGACAACATTGTTATGATACATTAAAAAACATATTACAATAAAAAGGAGATGTGTTATGAGAAGCATTACAACATTTGACTTGCAATATGCGCATAGATTTCTAGGATTTAAAGGAGAAGCTCAGTATCTACATGGCCACACGGGTATATTAACCATTGAGGTAGAAGATAGCATTAACGCTGGCGTCAATATGGTATTCCCATGTAACGAAATACAAAAAACGGCTTGGGCAGTTCTAAAGAATTTTGATCACGCATTAGTATTAAGAGAAGATGACCCTCTTTTGCCTGCAATTCTTCAGGTTTACGAAGATACAGGCATAAAGAATGGTGCGCCTCAAAACACGATGAAAGGGCCGGCGTTTAAAACCGAACTTGCTACTGCATACCCTGACTGTCGCTTAGTAGTTACAAAAGAATCGATGACTGTTGAAGGTTTTATCAAAATAGTTTATGAGCTGCTAAAGGATCAACTTAATATTGCAAAAATCACGTTTAGTAGTGGTGTAAATGCCGCATCTGCTGAATTTGAAACTAAAAATAATATTGACCGTTGTCCACTTTGTGGTATTGCGCTAAACGAAAAAGGAGTTTGTCCAAAATGTGGCTATAAAAAGTAATGTGTATTGGAGGTGCCTAATTAGGGTGCCTCCATTTTTGTTTAAATTGAATAATATAAATATATTGCTATATCGCCTTTTTGTACCGTGTTCTCATAAAATAGTGTATCGAATCCACCAATACAAAAGCCGTATTTCATATAAAATAGAAACGCAACCACGTTCGTATTTTGAACTTCTAATGAAATTCCGTTATATTTGGAATTGCTTATAATGAAGTCCATAAGTTTGTGCGCATATCCTTTGCCACGATAATCCGAATGTATAGCAAAATCTTCGATATACAAAGTGTTATTAAATCGATTTTCTACAATTGAATGTCCGACATAATTTCTATCATCAAGATATACGTATCCAAAGCGATTTTCATTTAACTCGAAAATGCTTTTGGGCTTAGAAGTAGGAAAAGATGAAGCTTGCGCATTACTGAAATAATTGACTGCATATCTAAAAGTACTGTCTAAGTAACTGATTTCTACATTTCCTATAATATCCAAATTTGTTGTATCTGGAATTAAATGTATATTTTCGTTTGCTATAGGTAATATGATCATTGTAGTAACCTCGCTTTCAGTGTTGTGTGATATCTTTATCAATAAATCGTAGAGTTTGTATATTTGTGAGTATTAGCTCTCCGTCTCGGTTAGCAACGGTGTCTCTAACTGTTACAACGCCGTCGTTGGTGGTGGTGCTATATTCAGAAGACATGCCTCTTAACTGCACGACATTTTTACCTTTACCACCGTCGATTTTATTGATTCCTGCATTGCCCATAAAAATATTATCTTGTTCATTGCCGATGATGTTGACTGCGTTTTGGCCTTGTAAGATCAAGTGTTGCAAATATTGAGATTTAAAAGTATAGGGTTGGTTTGAATCATAGTTCATATTAAAAGTGCCTGTGAAATTTGTATCTACCGGAATGAAGGTATTGATATATTCCGGCAAGAAAGAAGTTATTAGTTCATATCCCATCGGATCTTTTTCTGCGACTTCATCTCTTGTTTTTGCAATATACTCGCCGAATAATGCGCCACCGCCATCAAACGCTTCCCAGTTGCCATAATACGCATCAATTACACTAATGATATATTCGGATTCTAGGGTACCCGGTTCATTCTCCCATTCAGTCAAACTGTCTTCGTCCATTCCTAAAAGCCATAGTCCCTCTTTACCCCACAATTTGCGATCAGTCGGTACGGCATTTTGTTGTGCGACATATATTTTGTGTGCTAGCTCGGGAGCCCCACCTGGCATCCGCTGATCTGTAACCATTCCGATACCAAAACCATGAACGAGATGAAACACTTCCTCGTAAGTTGAATCTCTGTGTGTATAATCATTTTCCATGTACCATTGGGATCCTACATTGGCAGTTTCGTCTTGGAATTGCGGTTGACCAATTAAGGCTTTTTCACTTGTATTGCCATCGCGGTCGGCGCCGTTGGGCATTACCAAAATAGCGTCATTGTCGGCCATTTTATTTGCTACATCTTTTCCTAAGTTTTTGAGATAAAATTCAAGCAATGAGTACGCATATAAAACCTGTGAATCTGTAACTTTGTCTTGTGCAAGTATGCGAATAGGCTTGCCATTTGGTGCGATGTAATCTATATATTTGGAATAATATTTGCGAAAAGCACCTCCAAGCGTATCTGTATCGCGAATGATACTGTATTGATCAATATAAGGAACATAGTTTTCGTTTGTAATATGCATTTGTGCCCTCCAATTTGGTTTTTGTAATTCAGGAATAACGACTTTTTCTTCAGATGATAGCAAATGTTTTGCTACTATAATTATTCCTATTGCAGTAATGCCGATGATTGCTATTGTTTTATTCACTATAAATACACCTCCTAAAATAAGAGAGCCACACAAATACAACGTTGTTGACGCTATATTGTATGGCGAATTTTTCACTATATTTTAAATCAATATAAATGTCAAACGAGTATATGAAATTAGTTCTAAGAAATATGCAGCATAGACCTTGAAATAGTGAAAATATATTTGATAAAATGAAATACGTAAATCAAAATACAATGTTTGAATAGTAGAAAGGAACAACTATGGAAGCTATAGCAGCAATTACTGAAAGAAGAAGCGTTAGGCGTTTTGCAAACAACGAAGTCTCACGAGATCTCATTCGCGAAATAGTAGATGTGGCACGTTTTTATCCCTCATGGAAAAATTCTCAATCAGCAAGATTTTATATTGTAGATGATAAAGATAAAAAAGCCAAAATAGCAACTGAGGCTACGTTAGGATTAGGACATAACGAAAAAATTATATCTGGTTGCCCTGCGCTATTGGTTTTGACAATCAAAAAGGGATTGAGCGGCACCGGTGCAAATGGAGAATATGTAACTAGCAAAAATGAAAGTTGGGAAGTATTTGACTCTGGGATCGCTGCCCAAACATTTTGTCTTGCAGCAGTTGATAAGGGGATAGGCACCGTTATTTTGGGAGTATTCAAAGAGGAAGTCGTTGCGCAGATATGCGATATTCCGGATGATGAGCAGGTTTCGGCACTAATAGCATTGGGGTATCCAGAGGATGATGCCAAAAAATCTGGTGTACGAAAAGATGTAAATGAAATCTTGTTCTTTATATAATATCAAAAAAAAGTGCCCAGCTGAGTTGCGGGCACTCTTTATTATATAACTTTATCAAAAGCAATTTTTTCGCTGTTGTCAAACCAAATCGTGCCGCAATATTGAAAACCATTCTTCTGTAAAATGTGTTGCATCTTCGTATTGTCAGCATCGGTATCAACTCTAAAATTGTGAATGTTCTTTGCTATAGATAGCTCACAAACAAGATTAAACACCTCGGATGTAATACCTGTACCACGAGCATTAGCTGCAAGTGCCAAACGATGCATCACGACGTATTTTTCATTGCTATGCCAAGTGCCTCGCAAAGTTTCATAAGCTGGTTCGCCGTCAAAATCGATACATAGATAGCCGAGTATATCGTCGTTGCAAGATAGAAAATACCCCCTTTTAGCTAAAATATCCTTGGCTATGCAGTCGTAATCGGGATAACCGTTTTGCCACTGGTCAATTCCTTGTTCTCGCAAATGTAATTTTGCATCGTCAATTATTTTCATTGCTATATCTATATTATTTGCTAGTATTAATTTCATTAGTATCTCCTTCGTTTATGCTACAGATCACAAATATAAGTTCATTAGAATTGCGTCGGCATAGTAGTCGTCGCTGAATTTAAAAAAATTGTCATATCTCCCTATTGCAACAAAACCAAATTTCTTGTATAAGTGCATCGCAGTTGTGTTTGTAGCATTGACCTCAAGGGATATAATTTCGATTACCTTAGTTGCTTTTGCAAAGTTGATTATTTCTTGCATCATTGCTGTTGCGATTCCCAAATTCCAATATGCTTGCTTCACAGAGATGCCGATAGTCGCTTGATGTGCTAACCTCTTTCGTGGGGTAGCTGCGATATTGGCGACAGAAACTATCTCAGAACCAATTTTTGCTACAAACAGTGCTGATGCGGCGGAGTTGGATACCTCTTCGATAAACGCTTCTTCTTCTGCGATGGACATATGAAATTCGTTTGCGCCAAACAAAAGATTGTCGCTTTCTCCTCCAATTAGGTTTAGATATTCGAGAAGGTCACCAGCATCTTCTTTGAGTGCTCTTGCTATTTTTAAATCGTTTTGTAACATATGATACTCTCCCTTTTAGTTATTGAGTGCTTGGATTAAATTTATCATTTCAATAGCACCGCAAGCTACGTCATAGCCTTTGTTGCCGGCTTTTGTACCTGCGCGTTCGATTGCTTGCTCGATATTCTCGGTAGTTAAGACTCCAAACATCACAGGGATTTCACTTTGCATAGAAACGGTTGCTATTCCTTTTGCCACCTCATTGCATACATAGTCATAGTGGGTGGTGCTCCCGCGAATTACCGCGCCTAAGCAAATAACGGCATCATACTTTTTGCTATTTGCCATCTTTTTGGCAATTAATGGAATTTCATATGCCCCAGGAACCCATGCTACTTCTATATCTTTGTCTCCTAAATTGTGTCGCTTGAGTGCGTCTACTGCACCGCCTAATAGTTTTGATGTAATAAATTCGTTAAATCTGGCTACTACAATGCCTACCTTGATATCTTGTGCAACTAAATTGCCTTTATAAATTTTCATAGTTTCGATTCTCCTTATTGGATATTTAAGTAATGGCCCATTTTTTCTTGCTTTGTTTTTTGATATGCCGCATTGTGGTTGCTACACTCAATTTGTATGGGCACCCTCTTGGTGATTTGCAACCCAAAATCCTCTAGCTGATAAACTTTATCGGGGTTATTGGTCATTAGATGAATTGACTTAACGCCCAGATCTTTTAATATTTGGCAACCTATAAAGTATTCTCGCTCGTCTTCTCCAAATCCTAATGCAAGGTTAGCCTCAACTGTATCCATTCCTTGCTCTTGCAATTCATAGGCCCGCAGCTTGTTGAGCAATCCAATGCCACGACCTTCTTGGCGCATATACAGCAAAATGCCACGTCCTGCTGTTTCAATTTTTGCCATTGCAGCGGCAAGCTGATCGCCACAATCACATTTTGAAGAATGAAATACATCGCCTGTTAAACACTCCGAATGAACGCGAATCAGTACATCTTCTCCGGTGGCAATATCGCCTTTAACCAGTGCCACGTGATGCTCACCGTTTAATGTGTTCTTATAGCCATATGCTACAAAATCTCCAAATTTCGTCGGAAGGTTTGGCTTGGCAACCAATTGAACTAATTTATCAAATCTTTTTCGATACTCTTGTAATGCTTGGATGGTGATAAACTTTAAATCATATTTTTGAGAAAGCGCTATAAGCCCAGGAGTTTTCATCATTGTGCCATCATCGGCCATAATTTCACAACAGAGACCGCTTTCTTTTAGTCCTGCAAGCTTCATTAAATCAACTGTGGCTTCGGTGTGTCCATTTCTAGCAAGCACACCGTTCTGTTTGGAAATTAACGGAAACATATGCCCAGGTCGTCGAAAATCATCTGCCTTTGCAGCGTCATCCACAACTTTTAGGGCCGTAATGCTTCGCTCTGCTGCTGAAATACCTGTTGTTGTATCGACATGGTCGATTGATACTGTAAAGGCAGTTTCGTGATTATCTGTATTGTGACTAACCATTTGAGGAAAATTAAGCTTATCGGCAAGCTCAATGCTCATTGGCATGCAGATCAAACCTTTTCCATGTGTGGCCATAAAGTTGATGTTGGCAGTGGTGGCAAATTCGCTAGCGCAGATAAAGTCGCCTTCGTTTTCTCTATCTTGGTCATCTGTAACTAAAATAATTTTTCCTTGCCGCAAGTCCTCTAATGCTTCGGGAATTGTGTTATACATAATCTGCCTCCTAAAATTCATTTTGAAGTAAAAAATCTTTGGTTATTCCGCGGGGTGTTGATAAAAATTTTTCGATGTATTTGCCTATAATGTCATTTTCCAAATTAACAGTGTCGCCAATGCGCTTATTTTTTAGGGTAGTTTGAGATAACGTATGAGGAATGATAGAAACCGCAAAGTCATTTCGCTCAACTGCAGCTACTGTTAAGCTAATTCCGTCTATGGCAATGGAGCCCTTTGCGACAACGTACCGCATAATGGCTTTGTCAGCTGAAATTTTGTACCAGATGGCTATGTCATCTTTTGTGATAGAGCATATTTTGCCCACGCCATCAATATGGCCCGATACGATATGTCCTCCAAATCTCCCATCTGCAGGCATGGCACGCTCTAAATTTACCAAACTGCCTGTATGAAAGTTTCCTAAATTTGATTTCGACAGTGTTTCGTTCATAATATCGGCATAAAAAATATTTCCGCTTATTTTGGTAACAGTTAGACAGACTCCATTTGTTGCAACGCTGTCGCCAAGTTTTAAATCAGAAAAGATCTGGTTTGCGGCAATGGCGAGATTAGCAGATGTTGCTCCCTTTTTGATCGATTTTATAGTTCCAATTTCTTCAATTATTCCTGTGAACATAGCAAACCTCGCTTTCGATACAAATGTCTTCGTTAAAATGTGAGATCATTGTGGTACGCAGTTTAATCTTATTATCGACATCAGCAAATCCGCGGCCCATAACGGGGGATGTTGCAGTTTCGCCACCAAAAATTTTTGGCGCAATATAACAATGAATTTTGTTTACGATTTCGCTGTCTAATGCCGCAAAATTAAGTTTGCCACCACCCTCAAGTAAAATGCTATCGATGCCTTTGTTGCCTAATATTTTCATTAGCGCACGAAGATCTACTTTGTCGTCTTGGCGGGGAGTTACAATAATTTCGACACCGCGATCTAAATAGGGTTTGTGTGTGGATGTCTCAATATTTGTTGTCGCAATAATGGTTTGTATATTACTTGCAGATGCCATAATTTTGCTATCAACAGGAGTGCGCAAGTTACTATCGCAGATGACGCGAATGGGATTGCGGCCGCCATCGAGTCTGCAGGTGAGGTCGGGATTGTCGGCTATTACTGTACCGACGCCTACCATAATAGCCAAATAATGGTTGCGAGTTTGATGAACATTGTGTCTTGATTTGTCGTTGGTAATCCATTTGCTAAGCCCAGCAGAAGTTGAAATCTTGCCATCTAGAGTCATTGCATATTTCATTAGTACATACGGCGTGTTTGTCCGGATATAATGAAAAAAAATTTTATTTATGGCGATGCAATCTTGTTCGAGTATGCCGATTGTCACATCGATGCCAGCATCCTGCAAGAGCTTTATGCCATTGCCAGACACTTTTGCGTTTGGATCAAGAGTGGCAACAACTACTCTTTTGATGCCGCTCTCAATAATCGCATCGGTGCAAGGCGGAGTTTTGCCATGGTGGCAGCAAGGCTCTAAGGTAACGTACATAGTACTGCCTATTGGAGAAGCCGTGCAATTGTGAAGCGCATTTCTTTCGGCATGAGGTTGGCCGTATTTCTCGTGGTAGCCGCTACCGATAATGTTGCCGTCTTGTACGATTACTGCGCCGACCAAGGGGTTTGGATTGACGCTGCCGATACCCTGCTTGGCTAAGTCTAAAGCGATTTGCATATATTTTTCGTCGTTCATGGTTACCTCCAAAAATAAAAAAATTGCCCTCGAATAGATTCAAAGGCAACAAAAAGGTGCATGAACAAAATATATTGATAGTGTAAATGCAAATTTTTATCTTCTCTCATCCAGACTATACTGTCGGTTTTGGAGTTACACCAAATCGGCCTTGCTTTCGCTTGGTTTGTGGACTATACCACCGGTAGGGAATTGCGCCCTGCCTCGAAGATACTATTCGATTATCAAAGAATATAGCATAAATACCTAATTTTGTCAATATAATTTAGAGTGTTGTACAAAAATAATTATTTGCTATTTAAAATGATTTATCAGCCAATTGCTGTAACCACCAATTAGATTGTATGCTTGGAAATTATGCTTGCGAAGTTTTTTTGTTACGGCTTTGCTAAAGATGCCGATGGTGCATAAAACAATGATGATTTTGTCGATGGGTAGTTCGTCAAGATGCATCTCAACTTTATCGCGTGAAATATTAATCGAACCAGGGATGTTGCCCATGCTAAAGGCTACGTTACTTCTAACATCGAGCAGAATATATGACTCGGTTTCTAATTTCGACATATCTTCTAAAGAAATTTCAAGCTGCTCTGGATCATAAATCATTTATTTTCAACTCCCTAATTTTTTGCTAAATTATATCATGATTTTTTTATGAAGGAAAAAAAAACGAACTGCATATGAGTCCGTTTGTATTTTATATTTAGAAAAGTTGTTTGCCTCCATCTGGACCGGCACTTTCGTTGTATATCTTATCTACAGTAAATGTCCAGATAGCTTTGATTGACATATTCATGGCAGCGAATTTTTCTGCAATCGTATCGAATAATGGTCCATCAGTATGACGCTTTTGAACGGTTGCGTTGATTAGATATGATTCCATTCCTTTTACAGCCAAAAAGGCAGCTTGATTGTTTGCGGCTAAGTTTGCGCTGGTGGTGTTCATAAAGACTTCTGCAATAGCAAGTGTATCGTTGTCTATTACCATAATACTGCCCGCAACGATTGAGTGAACCTCGTTTTCTTTGGATACGGTACTAATCACTTTGGTACTTGCAGGGTCTTGGAACAGTTTACTTACGTTTTCTAAGTTTTTCATATTAATTCTCCTTACTCAGTATTTATTATTGACTTTATTTTTATGAGCTACTATAATGATAGCATGCAAAAAAATTATAGTCAAGAACGCAAAAAAATATGAGGAGGTAAGAAAATTATGAGCAAGTGTGAAGCAACTCACTGTCCATGTTTGCAAGAATGTCCACTGCAATCAGCTCTCAAATGCATAGGAGGTAAGTGGAAGATTCCTATTATTTGTGTGTTATCTGCTGGCGAAGGCATTCGATATAATGAACTGATGAAAAAAGTGAGGGGAATCACAAATACTATGTTAGCATCATCGTTAAAAGAACTAGAAAGGGACGGGTTAATAACAAGAGTACAATATAACGAAATGCCCATCAGGGTAGAATATTTTATTACAGAAAAAGCAAAAACTCTGATACCAACATTGCAGTCGCTAGCAGCCTGGGGGATGGCATAAAATTATTTTTCGCGTGCAAAGGTGATAAGAAGATGTAGTCCAACTTTGGTATGAGCATCGGGGGAAACGCTTATAACTTCCCAGCCCTCAGTGGCCATTTTGTTCATGAGGGTTTCTTCTGCTACAAATTCTTTGCTAACTTTAATTCTAATAAGTTTGTATTCCTTCATTGTAAAAAACTCCTTTTTTATTGGGATGATATGAACTATATGTCATGGAAGCATATATTGTCAATGAAATAATTATGTTTGAATGCTATTTTTTATATTTTGGGGGCATACTAAGAGATGAAGTATGGGCATATTTTGGTTATAAATTTAATATAACTTAAAGTGTGGAATAAATATAAGGAGGGATTAGTAGATGATAGAAATATTAGGAATATGTTTAATTATCATCGGAATATGGTTTGGCTTTGTTACAATCAAGTTATCCAAAGAGTACACGGTATTAACTGAGGACTTTACAAAACAGATAACTGCAATCAAAGAGTCGCTCGATACGTTGAATGCAAATCTGACAAACCAAACTGAAATAGCTGAGACAACAGCAGAAGAAATGAAGACTCATATGAGTATAGTTAACGACACACTAATGACCAAAATTTACCATGAAAGAGAAGTGCTCAACAAAAGTTTAAAAATTGTTATTGAAGCAACAGCAAAAGAAATGAAGACTCACATGAGTATCGTTAATGACACATTAATGAAAACAATTTGCCAAGAAAAAGAAGTGTTTACGAAGAGTTTAACAACTATTATTGAGGCTACAACAGAAGAAATGAAGACTCATATGAGTATAGTTAATGACACGCTAATGGGGACAATTTGTCAAGAAAGAGAGTTGCTAAACAAAAATCTGGTAGTTGCAGCTCAAAATAATGTGGCAAAAATTGAAGATAAACTTTCGGCTTTAACAAATGGTGTTGCATCTATCGAAAAAAATGCTGTTACGACCGCAGACATGGCAGCTATTACAGCGTCTATCAAAAAAGTTGTTGATATAGTAAGAGAGGTCGCAGAAGAAGAAAGTCCAGAACTATCGGCGATACTCGAATCTTTAAATGCAAATCAAGATTTAAACAAAACGTTGTTGACTAAAATTGATACTGTATTTGAGCTTGTCGAAGTGTTGGAAGAAAATAACAATAATGTAAAATTACTTAAACAAATAAAAGAAAACCATAACGATGAGCTTGTGAAGATGATGAAAGAAATTAAAAATATTCCGGAAGTGCTCGACAAAGAACTCAGTAAAATAAAAGATATCACCGAAAATGTATTAAACATCAATATGGAGATTTCAGAAAATTCACGAAAAGTAATCGATAGCTTAGTAGATAATTATAAGGTTCTTAATACTATTATAGAAAAAATAATATAGAGGATATATCGAACGAAAAAAACACTTTTATGTGTAGATAGGAGAACAAGATGAATTACGATGCTTTGGAGGAGGAACGTAGGAAATTATATAAGAAGTTGGATTATATTAAGAAAAATGCCCATTCGAAAAAGATGGAAAAGTTGGCAAACGAAAAAGAAATTATTAAAGAATTAAAGCAAAAATTGGCAAATAGGTTGATGGCAGCTGCTTTAGAAGAACCAATCAATAGCGCAAAGATGCAGCAATTGTTGGCACCTTTAGATGGAAAAATGCTGCTAGATAACCAAGCAGAAGAGAAATTTCTAGATGATAAAAAAATTAAATTGTGAGGACTGCTTTATGGCAGCCCTTTTTTTATGTCAATTCTCGATGTTGTCTGTATTTTAGAGGAGTTATGCCGCAACACCTTTTGAAGGTTTTACAAAAATGGCTTTGGTCAGAAAAGCCTAAGGAATGTGCGATTTGACCAACAGAAAGTGATGTCTCAGTTAATAGTTTTTTACTATGTGAGATTTTACTGCTTATAACATATTGGGTTGGAGTTATATGAAAGTGCTCCACAAACAGTCGGCTAACATGGAATGGCTTTAATTGTAGTGCATCGGCCATCATTTGAATAGTGATCTTGTCTTCTATATGTCTAAATATAAACATCTCGATCTTGCGAATGAACCAGGAATTTGATCTGCCAGATGACTTTTGGATAGATGCAAGGTATGGGGAAGAAATTTCAAGTATCAATTGATATAGATGCATTGAAAGAGTATATTCAAATTGCGTTTCTCTTGCTGAGAGTATATCGAAGCACTTTAAAATGGCCGCTTTCATAATTCGAAAGTTAAATGCAAGAGGAAAAAATTCATTGCTAGATAATGTTTGGACAATGCCCTCAAGTGGCTTGCCATTAATGGACAAAGTATAGAACTCAGCTCCTTCTGCGGTGTCGGAATAGTATGTATAAGCATCGTTTAAATTGATAAAAACACCTTGTCCTGCTGTGATTGTAAAAGTTTGTGCGTATTGTTCAAGATAAAGCTTGCCTGAAACGACGCATAATAACAAGTATGATGCACGAGTTTTATTGCTATTGTGAATAGAATTAGATGTCTGATGAGTTAAAATATTTGCAGTAATTAGGTTATCGCGAATAAATTGAGTGGGATACCAATATTGTTTTGAATGTATGATTCGATATTCTTCCATGTGCTCACTCCTTAAATGAATACATATTTGTTGTTATTATATCACAAGAAAGAAAAATATACAAAAAAAGGGTTAAGATTATTCTATAATTTTAAAAATTTGATGTTACAATATAATATATATCGAAAATTTAAAATCAATTAAAGGCGTACAATAAAGAAAAGCTCGATGTTGTATTTGCGATAGAGGCTGGTGGAAACGTGGACTTCGGTTTTACACCATAAGAAAATAAAAGAAACAGTTAATATTTTAGTGGAGCAAGCTTAGATTAGGAAAGGAATGAAGATTATGAAAAAGAGCATGCTAATGATTTTGGCGTTACTGTCGGGGTATGCGGGAACTGAGCAGGTATTTGCAGTGGCTGGGGCTGCAGTGCGTAAAATTCCAATGGAAATTCATGTCTATTCGGAAGAAATTCCGTGGTCTGCTGTTGAAACTGAAACGACTGCTGAGTATACAAGCATCAATGAGGCGTTAGCAGAGGCAATAGAGGGCGATACAATTGTTGTTCATGAAGGAATTTATCGAGAGATGGTAAATATTAAGAAGGATGGAATTACTCTTGAAGCTGCCGAGGGTGAGTATGTTTTGGTGACAGGAGCAGAAGTGGTTTCGGGATTTGTTGCGGATGCGTCTATGCCAGGAGTATACGTTGCCGATGTGCCAGAAGCGTATCAAGAATATATTTTGCCGTTTAGCCAGGTATTTGCAAACGGTGCGTATCAGAACATTGCGCGGTTTCCAAACTATACGATTGATGATATGATGGCGCCGCTAGAGAAAGGAAGCGGGTATGGATGGGTAGTTGATATACATAAGCCAAAGAATACGACCATCGGCGCAGTGACTTTTCGAGATGACGAAATCCCTGATGTAGATTTAACTGATGGAGTTTTTCGAGGTGTGATTGGCAAAAATCGAGAATATGTTTATGGAACAGTTACGGAAACTGCTGAAAACAGGGTCTTTTTTGATGCGTATAGCAAAAATAATAATTGGAGCAAGCCTGCAGAAATTAAAGCGAATTATCATGACTTTGGATTTGGGTTTATTTTGCATAAAAATCTAATTGACATCCCTGGTGAATGGTTTGTAGAAGATAGAAAGATCTATTATATGCCAGAAGGAGATATAAAAAATTTGGATGTGGAAATGCAAGTGCGTAAAGATGTGTTAACCATCAGCGATGCGAATAATGTAACAATAGAAAATATTAATTTCGTTGCAGGTAATGTGCCGATCAAAAATGTTAGCAACACTATTATCGATGGATGTACCTTTAGGTATATGCAACCGTTTGAAATGACCACGACTTATAGCATTGGCGCTTTTGCAGATAGTGGGTTATATATCGATAATGCGTTCAACACAACTATACAGGATACATATATTGCGCACACGTGGGGCAACGGAGTATATATTGCAGCTGGTGATGGAATCACATTATCAAATTGTATTATAGAAGATATTGGCTGGTGCGGAACATTTACTGCAGGATTTTATACAGAAGCCGAGAACAATCGAATAGAGGATACCACATTTAGAGATAACGGAAGATTTCAAACTCGCGTCAACAATCCTGTAAAAATAGATATAATACACTCGTTGTTTGAGCGGCCGATGAAAATGGGAGAAGATTCTGGAGCAATTGCTTTTGCAAATACGACGGACTATGCGTATGATATCAAGGGCTCGGAGATTGCGTATAATATCATTCGAGATTTTGAAGCTTTGCCTATAAGCTCTATGAACGGAAATTATAATGCGCCATTTATTGTGGGAATGTATTTGGAAGAATTAACCAATTATACTGTTCATCACAACTTGTTCTATGATCTAATCGATCAAGACTACGTCCAAAATTTTGCAAATGATAAGCTGTATAAAACGGCCGCAATGGTATATTTTGCACCTAGACATAAGGTGTTATCAGAAGAAAATCGCTTTTATAACAATACGGGATGGGACTATTTGAGTACCTTTCACATTTATAATATAGAAATAATGAACTATGATGAACTTAAGCCTCAAGGATTGCCATATAATTTTCATCATGGAAGTATGAAACAAGGAAGTTTTGTCAATAATATATTTGCAGAAGTCGATTCTAATTTTACTCATTCAGCCAAGATATTTGCAGTTGATGGATCTGAGGTAGGTTCTGCCAAGCTTTCAGAAGAAGAAAATCAAAGTCTCAGAACAGATGACATTGATGAATATTTTATACATGCAGCGGCGAACGACTATTATTTTAATCCTCAAACAAATATGGCATTTGATGTTAAAAACGGTTCTGCTAATTATGTAGACCCTGAAAACGGAGATTTTAGATTGGTAACAGATTCGGCTGCCAAAGCGGCGGGAACTGCTATTGCTGGAATCACATCTTCTGACACACCAGACTTAGGTGCATTAGAAGGAAGTGATTATGTTTTATCAGCAGGAGCCACACTAAAAGTTCGAGATTTTAAGGAGATACGGTAATTTTAACTCCAATCCCCCCTTTGGCCAGGGGGAATTTTATTGTCCAAAAATAATTAAAATCATCAGCCGCGACATCAAAATCTAGGTTAGCCGCGATATCAGAATTTAGCATATCAGCTGCAGTACTAGAATCCACATCAACTTCAGAAGTTGCATCAATTGTGGTACTAGAATTTACATAAGCTGTAGTATCAGAATTTACATCAGCTGCGATATCAGAATCTGTATCAGCCGCAGTATCAGAATTTACATCAGCTGCGATATCAGAATCTGTATCAGCCGCAGTATCAGAATTTACATCAGCTGCGATGTCAGAATCTGTATCAGCCGCAGTATCAGAATTTGCATCAGCTGCGATATCAGAATCTGTATCAGCCGCAGTATTAGAATTTGCATCAGCCGCAGTATCAGAATCTGTATCAGCCGCAGTATCAGAATCTGTATCAGCCGCAGTATCAGAATCTGTATCAGCCGCGATATCAGAATCTGTATCAGCCGCAGTATTAGAATTTGCATCAGCCGCGATATCAGAATCTGTATCAGCCGTATCATCAGAATTTACATCAGCTGCGATGTCAGAATCTGTATCAGCCGCAGTATTAGAATTTGCATCAGCCGCGATATCAGAATCTGTATCAGCCGCAGTATTAGAATTTGCATCAGCCGCGGTATCAGAATCTGTATCAACCGCATTATCAGAATCTGCATCAGCCGCGATGTCAGAATCTGTATCAGCCGCAGTATTAGAATTTGTATCAGCCGCAGTATCAGAATTTGCATCAGCCGCGATATCAGAATCTGTATCAGCCGCGATATCAGAATCTGTATCAGCTGCGGTATCAGAATCTGTATCAGCCGCAATATCAGAATCTACGTTAGCTGCGATATCAAAATCAGTTATTTGTAGAAGTGTCTGTTTTGATTCCGTTGATAAGAGTGTGAATTTCAGATTGTAAAGTTTCGATGGAAGACTCGATGTTTGGGGAAGTTGTGGTTAATGCTTCGATTATTAATTGATCGAATATTCTCATATCAAAAGCTGGTTGATCTGCAGGGACAATATCGACAAGAGACTCTACATCAGTCGCGACATTAGACTTTACATCAGTTGCAGTACTAGAATCCACATCAACTTCAGAAGTTGCATCAATTGTGGTACTAGAATTTACATAAGCTGTAGTATCAGAATTTACATCAGCCGCGATATCAGAATCTGTATCAACCGCATATCAGAATCTGCATCAGCCGCATTATCAGAATCTGCATCAGCCGCAGTATCAGAATCTGCATCAGCCGCATATCAGAATCTGTATCAGCTGCGGTATCAGAATCTACGTTAGCTGCGATATCAAAATCAGTTATTTGTAGAAGTGTCTGTTTTGATTCCGTTGATAAGAGTGTGAATTTCAGATTGTAAAGTTTCGATGGAAGACTCGATGTTTGGGGAAGTTGTGGTTAATGCTTCGATTATTAATTGATCGAATATTCTCATATCAAAAGCTGGTTGATCTGCAGGGACAATATCGACAAGAGACTCTATATCAGTCGCGACATTAGACTTTACACCAGCTGCAGTACTAGAATCCACATCAACTTCAGAAGATGCATCAACTGTGGTACTAGAATTTACATAAGCTGTAGTATCAGAATTTACATCAGCAGCGATATCAGAATCTGTATCAGCCGCTGGTATCAGAATCTGTATCAGCCGCAGTATCAGAATCTGTATCAGCCGCAGTATTAGAATTTACATCAGCTGCGATATCAGAATCTGTATCAGCCGCGATATCAGAATCTGTATCAGCCGCGGTATCAGAATCTGTATCAGCCGCAATATCAGAATCTACGTTAGCTGCGATATCAAAATCAGTTATTTGTAGAAGTGTCTGTTTTGATTCCGTTGATAAGAGTGTGAATTTCAGATTGTAAAGTTTCGATGGAAGACTCGATGTTTGGGGAAGTTGTGGTTAATGCTTCGATTATTAATTGATCGAATATTCTCATATCAAAAGCTGGTTGATCTGCAGGGACAATATCGACAAGAGACTCTATATCAGTCGCGACATTAGACTTTACACCAGCTGCAGTACTAGAATCCACATCAACTTCAGAAGTTGCATCAACTGTGGTACTAGAATTTACATAAGCTGTAGTATCAGAATTTACATCAGCCGCGGTATCAGAATCTGTATCAGCCGCATATCAGAATCTGTATCAGCCGCAGTATCAGAATCTGTATCAGCCGCGATATCAGAATCTGTATCAGCCGCAGTATCAGAATTTACATCAGCTGCATCAGAATCTTATTAGCATCATCAGAATCAGCAGTATCAGAATCTTACATCAGCCGCGTATCAGAATCTGCATCAGCCGCGGTATCAGAATCTGTATCAGCCGCATATCAGAATCTGCATCAGCCGCGGTATCAGAATCTGTATCAGCCGCATTATCAGAATCTGCATCAGCCGCGATATCAGAATCTGTATCAGCCGCATTATCAGAATCTGCATCAGCCGCATATCAGAATCTGCATCAGCCGCATTATCAGAATTTGCATCAGCCGCGGTATCAGAATCTGTATCAGCCGCAGTATTAGAATTTGCATCAGCCGCGGTATCAGAATCTGTATCAGCCGCAGTATCAGAATCTGTATCAGCCGCGTATCAGAATCTGTATCAGCCGCGGTATCAGAATCTGTATCAGCCGCAGTATCAGAATTTGCATCAGCCGCGATATCAGAATCTGTATCAGCCGTATCATCAGAATTTGCATCAGCCGCGATATCAGAATCTGTATCAGCCGCAGTATCAGAATTTGCATCAGCCGCGGTATCAGAATCTGTATCAGCCGCGTATCAGAATTTGCATCAGCTGCGACATCAGAATCTACGTCAGCCGCGGTATCAGAATCTGTGCGACATCAAAATCTACGTTAGCCGCAGTATCAGAATCTACGTTAGCTGCGATATCAAAATCAGTTATTTGTAGAAGTGTCTGTTTTGATTCCGTTGATAAGAGTGTGAATTTCAGATTGTAAAGTTTCGATGGAAGACTCGATGTTTGGGGAAGTTGTGGTTAATGCTTCGATTATTAATTGATCGAATATTCTCATATCAAAAGCTGGTTGATCTGCAGGGACAATATCGACAAGAGACTCTATATCAGTCGCGACATTAGACTTTACACCAGCTGCAGTACTAGAATCCACATCAACTTCAGAAGTTGCATCAACTGTGGTACTAGAATTTACATAAGCTGTAGTATCAGAATTTACATCAGCTGCGATGTCAGAATCTGTATCAGCCGCGGTATTAGAATCTGTATCAGCCGCGGTATTAGAATCTGTATCAGCCGCGGTATTAGAATTTGCGTCAGCCGCGGTATCAGAAACTGTATCAGCCGCAGTATTAGAATTTGCATCAGCTGCGACATCAGAATCTGTATCAGCCGCAGTATCAGAATTTACATCAGCCGCGACATCAGAATCTGTATCAGCCGCATTATCAGAATTTGCATCAGCTGCGTTATCAGAATCTGTATCAGCCGCAACATCAGAATTTGCATCAGCCACGATATCAGAATCTGTATCAGCTGCAGTATCAGAATTTGCATCAGCTGCGATATCAGAATCTGTATCAGCCGCGATATCAGAATTTGCATCAGCCACGATATCAGAATCTGTATCAGCCGCAGTATCAGAATTTGCATCAGCCGCGATATCAGAATCTGTATCAGCCGCAGTATTAGAATTTGTATCAGCCACGATATCAGAATCTGTATCAGCCGCAGTATCAGAATTTGCATCAGCCGCGGTATTAGAATCTGTATCAGCCGCGATATCAGAATCTGTATCAGCCGCGATATCAGAATCTGTATCAGCCGCAGTATTAGAATTTTCATCAGCCGCGATATCAGAATCTGTATCAGCCGCAGTATTAGAATTTGCATCAGCTGCGATGTCAGAATCTGTATCAACCGCATTATCAGAATCTGTATCAGCCGCAGTATTAGAATTTGCATCAGCCGCGGTATTAGAATCTGTATCAGCCGCAGTATTAGAATTTGCATCAGCCGCGGTATCAGAATCTGTATCAGCCGCAGTATTAGAATTTGCATCAGCCGCGGTATCAGAATCTGTATCAGCCGTATTATCAGAATTTACATCAGCTGCGATTTCAGAATCTGTATCAGCCGCGTTATCAGAATTTGCATCAGCCGCAGTATTAGAATTTGCATCAGCTGCGGTATCAGAATCTACGTTAGCTGCTGCTGAATCAAGAATGGCTTCAGTGGTCATAGTATGTGCATTAAAATCAGTATCAATTGTAGCATCGAGATTGGTAATAATAACTAGTGCATCGGAATCGATAGTTGTAACCGAGTGATCGAGATCTGCAACAGCGACTGGAGCATCGGAATCGATAGTTGTAACTGAGTGATCAAGATCGGCAACAGCGACTGGAGCATCGGAATCGATAGTTGTAACCGCGTGATCGAGATCGGCAACCAGCGACCTGGAGCATCGGCTGAGAATAGTTGTAACCGAATTCCAGATCGGCAACAGCGACTGGAGCATCGGTAGCGATAGTTGTAACCGCGTGATCGCGATCGGCAACAGCGACTGGAGCATCGGAATCGATAGTTGTAACTGAGTGATCAAGATCGGCAACAGCGACTGGAGCATCGGAATCGATAGTTGTAACCGAATTATCGAGATCGGCAACAGCGACTGAAGCATCGGAATCGATAGTTGTAACCGAATTATCGAGATCTGCAACAGCGACTGGAGCACCGGAATCCGATAGTTGTAAAACTGATGATCCGAGATCGGCAACAAGCGACTGGAGCAAATCGGACAGCGATAGTTTTTGTAACTGAAGGTATCCGAGATCGGCAACAGCGACTGAAGCATCGGAATCGATAGTTGTAACTGAGTGATCGAGATCGGCAACAGCGAGTGAAGCATCGGAATCGATAGTTTCAACGGAGTTATCGAGATCGGCAACAGCGACTGAATCATCGGTAGCGATAGTTGTAACGGAGGTATCGAGGTCGGCAACAGCGACTGGAGCATCGGTAGCGATAGTTGTAACTGAGTTATCGAGATCGGCAACAGCGACTGTAGCATCGGAATCGATAGTTGTAGCTGAGTGATCGAGATCGGCAGCAGCGACTGGAGCATCGGTATCGATAGTTGTAACCGAGTTATCGAGATCTGCAACAGCGACTGAAGCATCGGAATCGATAGTTGTAACTGAGGTATCGAGATCGGAAATTATGATTGGATGCGTATGAGCAAGGCTCTCGTTAGTTTGGAGCTCCTGGGTCCCGACATCTATATTAAGAATGAAGTCGATCAATGCGGTCTGGAGATTTTTTAGGGTTTGGATTACGGTGTTGTTATTAGTAGGAGAGACGACTTGTGCTTGTGCGGCGAAAATGAGTTCGTTGAGTTGCTGGATATCGCTGGATGATACAAAGACAGTGCCGAGTGCAACATTGCTAGCGATATCGTCGGATACAGTTACGGTATCTATGACAGTGAGAGCATGCGAAATTTCAGCAGATAACTCAGAGGTATCGATATATTCTGTATATGTGCCAGGTTGTTGTGCAGAAGTAAAAGTATTTGCGGCGAGTAGGAGGGCAGCTTCGTGGGCGCTTACTTCTTCTGCGGTGGATGTAAGAGTTTGTGCGACTAACTGAGCCTTTTCGATTTGAGCGGAGAGGGCAGCATACTCGTCTGGCGTTACCCAACTTTGTGAAGGAGTGAGTTCGCTACCATCTGCGCTGATCGTATTACTATTTAATAGAAATAACGCATTGGATATTTGGAGGCTCAACTTGGATGTATCGATTGGTGCTATTGCGACAGAGATCGTAGGAGAGATCGTGGTAGCGAATGATCGGTTGTGAGTAATCTCAAAAGCAAGGGAGAGCTCTTTGCCTGCAGCGCCAGATACGGTTGAAGCGGTATTGCTAGAAGTTATAGCAGATACAGTATAGTTTTCTAAAGAAGTAATAGGAATGTTGTTGTATGAAAGAGAGATAATGTTGGCGTCCATGCAAGCTTGAAGAACATCCTGAGCAGACAGATTATTTTCGACTTCTAAAGGGATATCTGGCTGTGTAACAGTTGAAGAAAGATTTCGAAAATCCGCATATACGCGTATGGCAATAGTAAGAGTTTCTATAGGCGTTGTTTTGGAGATTATGAACTGATACTCATTGTTGTTTAGAGGTTTCATTTTGGCAGTGTAAGTATCGTCGTATAGAAAATCTTCGGGAGTGACAAGTGCGCTAGTGGATTCACTGTCGCCATATTCTAGTGCAACTTTATTTTCTGTTCCATATGTGTCGGTCAGTATAGAGCTAAACAAACGTTTTACATGGGTTGAGTTGTTAAAATCGTCTGTTGCGGTGGGGTAAACAACGGCGGAGCCAATTTCATCTGCATACATGATAGGTCTGCCAAAAGTTAGAGGCAAAGTTACCTCCATCTTTAGATCGTTGTTGGAAATGTTAAATAAGTAGTCACCGTTATGCCCCCAATAGTCAGATAGTAAATCAACGGTAAAGCGATAGTTGAATTCACCTAATGTAGCAAAATTTTGGATAGTATGAGTGATACCATCAGTTGTGTTGCCATCGTATAATATTTGAATCTGCTTATTATTATCTACACCGTCATTATGTTTAGCGATAACGGAATAAATAAGCTCACTGAAATTTATATTTTCGGGGACATCGTGAAGTTCTTTGTTACTAGAAATTTCGTTGCCTAATACCGCTTCAAATTTTGAAAATAATATGTTTAATGTGAGAGGTTCGGAGACGAGAGTGTGATCATTTTCAGTTCTAGTAATTGTAAAAGAATATTTGCCATTATTGCGTTTACCCCAATCATCTTCGAGAGGTTGGAGAGTGTATGTGACAGGGCCTGAGTTGTTTAGGTGGGTAATAAATTCTCGATCTCCAGAATTTGAGTTATGTGGATCGGAGTCATAAATGATGTATATATCGTTGGAGATAGTGGGGTCTATTTTGGTTTTGACAAAATCTTCCAAAGAAGGAAACTGGTCTATATCTACTCTATAGTATCCTGATTGTGCGTGAAAAGAGTATGGATTGAGCCCTATTTGCAGAGAGGAATTGGAATCGAGAGCTTTTGGCGAAGTAATTTTTAGACCATCATTAGCAGATTCTATTAATGAAGAGCCCACTGTAGGCAATGATGGTGTTTGTGCATAAATGGGACTAATAATAATGATGGATGTTGTTAATAAAATAGCTAATAATCGTTTTTGTAGAGTCATAGTAAGTATGCTACCAAAAAGATAGTAGCGTCCCCCTTTCAAAAGTTTTTATGTGATTGAATATTATATGTAATCATTGAATAAAAATTGCTTTTGTGTAGATAGCCTATTGTGTAAATATTAAAAAGGTATGACAAAAAAAATTTAATCCAACTTTTGCCTAGAATAGTTTATGTAAATGATATCGGCTAATATGAGTAATTCTTTAAATTTTCGACGACAAAAATTACTGAACTATTATAAGGTAGAAACGAAAAAAAACTTAGATAGGGGGACTTTCATTTTGCATAAAAATAATATACAATTTTGAAGTATTGCAAAATTCGATATTAATGAGGTGGTTTAAATGGCAAGGTTTACATTACCAAGAGATATTTATTTTGGACGTGGAAGTCTTGAGGAACTAAAAAATATTAAGGGATCTAGAGCAGTGGTTGTAGTTGGCGGCGGCTCGATGAAAAGATTTGGGTTTTTGGATCAAACTGTAAAGTATTTAGAAGAAGCAGGAATGGAAGTAGAGCTTATAGAAAATGTGGAGCCAGACCCTTCTGTAGAAACAGTTTTAAAAGGCGCAAAAGCGATGGAAAAGTTTAAGCCTGATGTAATTGTATCGATTGGTGGTGGTTCGCCTATAGATGCTGCAAAAGCTATGTGGGTGTTTTATGAACATCCGGAATTGAAGTTTGATGATATAAAAGATCCGTTTACTATTCCAACACTTAGAAGTAAGGCAATTTTCGTGGCAATTCCTTCGACTTCGGGAACAGCGACTGAAGTGACTGCGTTTTCTGTAATTACTGATTACGCAACTGGAATTAAATATCCATTGGCAGATTATAACATTACGCCAGATATTGCCATAGTGGATGCTAATGTTGCAGATACAATGCCTCAAATGCTTGTTGCACATACTGGAATGGATGCTTTGACCCATGCTATAGAGGCGTATGTTTCGACAGCTGCAAATGATTTTACAGATCCGTTGGCATTAAAAGCTATAAAAATGGTATATGAATATTTGTATAAGTCTTTTGATGGCGATTCAGTTGCAAAAGAGAAGGTTCACTATGCGCAATGTATGGCGGGGATGGCGTTTTCGAATGCGCTTTTGGGGATCGTACACTCTATAGCGCATAAAACAGGCGCGGCATTTGAAAAAGGACATATACCTCATGGATGTGCAAACGCTATGTATCTTCCACAGGTGATACGATTTAACGCAAAAGACGAGAGAGCTGCGAATCGATATGTTGAAATAGCGAGATACGTGGGATTAAAAGGTGATACTGCGGATGAATTGATAGATGCATTGATAAAGTCGATAAATGATTGTAATACGTATTTGTCGATACCGAGTTGTATAAAAGATTATGGAAACGGGATGGTTTCGGAAAAAGAGTTTTTGGCAAAGGTAGATGAAATTGCCATCAATGCAATAGAAGATGCGTGTACAGGATCGAGTCCGAGAACACCAAATAAAGAAGAAATGGTTTTAATATTGAAATCTTGTTACTATGGAACACCGTGTGAGTGTTAAGCGTTAAAAAAAATATAAAGATAAGTGCGTGTAGGGGAGAGGGCGTACTTATCTTTAATAGCATATAAAAATTTTAAAACTGCTATAAAACGAGTAATAACAACGGATTTTTTGGGGAAATAAGTGCATTAATGGGAAAAAAATGATAAAAAGGGTTGACATACGCAGAAACATACTGTATTATTACAAACAGATGCGGGGCAGCCCAGTTGGTACAAACCACGGATGTTAGCATTTAAGAAATTTTGTATTTTGAAAACTGAATATAACGAAGATTAGAAATAATCTACAACAAAACCGAAAAAGATTGAATAGAAAAACCTATTTATTCTTTAACAAATTCTTTAGTCAAGAAAAGACACAAAGACCAAAATATAGGTCAAGCTACTAAGAGCGTAGAGTGGATGCCTTGGCACCGAGAGCCGATGAAGGACGTGGTAAGCTGCGAAAAGCTTGGGTAAGTTGCAAACAAACGCTATAACCCGAGATGTCCGAATGGGGAAACCTAGCTGAGTAAACCTCAGTTGTTATATGGTAAATTCATAGCCATATAAAGGGAACGTTGGGAACTGAAACATCTAAGTACCAACAGGAGGAGAAAGAAAAATCGATTTCCTAAGTAGTGGCGAGCGAACGGGAAACAGGCCAAACTCAATTACTTGTAATTGAGGGTTCGGACTGCGATATGGAACAAAGTCTATAGTCTAATTGTTTTGGGAAAGCAAGCCAAAGAAGGTGAAAGCCCTGTTGACGAAATAGACCTACACCTAGCAGTATCCAGAGTACCACGAGACACGAGAAACCTTGTGGGAACACGTGGGGACCACCCCATAAGCCTAAATACTCCTCGGTGACCGATAGCGAATAGTACTGTGAAGGAAAGGTGAAAAGAACCCCGGGAGGGGAGTGAAAAAGAACCTGAAACTCTATGTTTACAAGCAGTGGAAGCACTATTTACAGTGCGACTGCGTACTTTTTGTAGAACGGTCCGGCGAGTTATTTGTAGTGGCAAGGTTAAATACACTAATGTATGAAGCCGAAGGGAAACCAAGTCTTAATAGGGCAAACAAAGTCACTGCAAATAGACCCGAAACTGGGTGACCTATCCATGTGCAGGTTGAAGTTACCGTAAAAGGTAATGGAGGACCGAACTCACGTATGTTGAAAAATGCGGAGATGACATGTGGATAGCGGAGAAATTCCAATCGAACCCAGAGATAGCTGGTTCTCCTCGAAATAGCTTTAGGGCTAGCGTTTAAAAAGTCTACTGGAGGTAAAGCACTGAATTTCCTAGGGGGGCGAGAGCCTTACCGAAGAATATCAAACTAAGAATGCCAGAAAGATATTTTAAGCAGTCAGACTATGTGTGATAAGATTCATAGTCAAAAGGGAAAGAGCCCAGACCAACAGCTAAGGTCCCAAAGTGTGTGTTAAGTGGAAAAGGATGTGAGATTTCGAAGACAACTAGGATGTTGGCTTAGAAGCAGCCACTCATTCAAAGAGTGCGTAATAGCTCACTAGTCGAGAGATCTTGCGCCGAAAATGTCCGGGGCTAAAACACACCACCGAAGCTATGGAATCAATTTATTGATTGGTAGAGGAGCATCTAAACAGCGATGAAGTAGTATCGAAAGAAGCTATGGAGTGGTTTAGAGAGAGAATGCCGGAATGAGTAGCGAGATATAAGTGAGAATCTTATAGGCCGAATATCTAAGGTTTCCAGGGTAAAGCTGATCTGCCCTGGGTAAGTCGGGACCTAAGGCAAGGACGAAAGTCGTAGTCGATGGACAACTGGTGGAAATTCCAGTACTACCTATAATCAGAACTGCAGGGACGCAGAGAAATAAGAATTGCACGAAATGGGAATGCGTGTGTAAGCAACAAGCGGTCTTCTAGGAAAAACCGGAAGAGCAAAGCAAGTTGTGATACGGACCGAAATTTAAGTAGGGAAGATTCTGAAAGAGCTGCCAAGAAAAGCTGCTATTGCATTATAGGTACCCGTACCGCAAACCGACACAGGTAGATGAGGAGAGAATCCTAAGGCCGACGGGAGAAGTGTTGTTAAGGAACTCGGCAAAATGACCCCGTAACTTAGGGATAAGGGGTGCCAGTAGAAATACTGGCCGCAGAGAATAGGCCCAAGCAACTGTTTAGCAAAAACACAGGTCTCTGCTAAATCGAAAGATGAAGTATAGGGGCTGACGCCTGCCCGGTGCTGGAAGGTTAAGGGGAGAGGTTAGGAGTAATCCGAAGCTTTGAACTTAAGCCCCAGTAAACGGCGGCCGTAACTATAACGGTCCTAAGGTAGCGAAATTCCTTGTCAGGTAAGTTCTGACCCGCACGAAAGGCGTAATGATTTGGGTACTGTCTCGACAGCACGCCCGGTGAAGTTGTAGTACCAGTGAAGATGCTGGTTACCCGCGACAGGACGGAAAGACCCCGTGGAGCTTTACTGTAACTTGATACTGAGGTTGGGTGTTACATGTACAGGATAGGAGGGAGGCTGTGAAGTCAGTACGCCAGTATTGATGGAGCCAACGTTGGGATACCTCTCTTGTAATACTTAACTTCTAACCATAGTCCGTTATCCGGATTTGGGACAATGTCAGGTGGACAGTTTGACTGGGGCGGTCGCCTCCGAAAGAGTAACGGAGGCGCTCAAAGGTAACCTCAGAATGGTCGGAAACCATTCGAAGAGTGCAAAGGCATAAGGTTGCTTGACTGTGACATCGACGGATGAAGCAGGTACGAAAGTAGGACTTAGTGATCCGGTGGTATGAAAGTGGGATTGCCATCGCTCAACGGATAAAAGCTACCCCGGGGATAACAGGCTTATCTCCCCCAAGAGTTCACATCGACGGGGAGGTTTGGCACCTCGATGTCGGCTCATCGCATCCTGGAGCTGTAGCAGGTTCCAAGGGTTGGGCTGTTCGCCCATTAAAGCGGTACGCGAGCTGGGTTCAGAACGTCGTGAGACAGTTCGGTCCCTATCCGTCGTGGGCGTAGGAAATTTGAGAGGAGCTGACCTTAGTACGAGAGGACCGGGTTGGACGGACCGCTGGTGCATCTGTTAGACTACCAAGTCTATAGCAGAGTAGCCAAGTCTGGATATGATAAACGCTGAAGGCATCTAAGCGTGAAACAGACCTCAAGATAAGATTTCCCATTCGTAAGAAGTAAGACCCCTTGCAGATTACAAGGTAGATAGGTTGGAGGTGTAAGAGTGGTAACATTCGAGCTGACCAATACTAATGGTTCGAGGGTTTGACCTAATTTGAAATGGGTTTTGTGTAGTATATTCTTTTCTTCGTTGTATTTGGTTTTCAGAATATAAAAGCCAGCTATGATCATTGTAGCTGGCTTTTTTTATTTTTAAAAAAAGCAAATGGATGGAGAAAAGTAATGAAAATAGCATTGTTGGTATTGAGTATATTGTTTGCTATATTAACGTTTATAGGAGTGGGATATATTTTACTAAACGATGGTCGAATAAGTATAGCATATGCGGGGATCCCGTTTATTTTGGAGATATGCTGTATAGCTGCATACAAAAAATCGATATAAGTTGTTTATTATAATGCTAATTTAGAAAAACAAATTGAAGACATGATTGAGTAACTGTTTTGAGCCTAAATGAGTATAATGTACATGCAATAGTTATACACTTTATGGATAAAAGGATCAAAATTTCTGAATTGGCATTATAGTTAAAAAAACATACCAAATATATAACAGTTATAGAAAAGTAAAGATTGTTAAAATTAAGGTTGTTAAAATTAATGAAATTAAGATAAGAAAGGAAAGCATTTTATGAAAAATAAATTATTTTGGATAAATGTGGTATTTATTATTGCGACTACAGAAGTGAATTTCTCTTCGCAAACAAATGATTTAAATAACAGTACGTTAGATACATATAAAATAAATTTAATTCCGGGTGAAAATTCTCAGATAATGCAGTCTATGCCCTTAACATTATATGATTCGACTAAATATTTGGAGCTGATTTGAGGTAAATCAAACTTTGGAAGATTATATTAAAGATTGTGTCATAGGATAATAAGCAAAATATCATAGAGTAACTTGCCATATTGAGAATTCGATAACCCCAAAAAAACGAAATTGTAGACATTGAATAGGAGGGTTTAGCTATGAATATTAGAAAGGTTGTGGCTTGTTTAATAGTGGTGATGCTTATTATTAGTTCATCAACAACAAGAATGAATGATATTAACTTTGATTCTGATAATGATGGAATTTCTGATAAATATGAAGATTACTGGGGAACTGATAAATTTACACCCAACTCTGCAGATGATAAAGACGGTGATGGTTTGTCAAATATGGAGGAGCTGGGAATTGGAACACAATTAATATATGCGGATTCTGATCATGACGGATTATGGGATCATGAAGAAATTATTTTGGGAACATCGCCAACGAATGCAGATACTGATGGCGACGGTGTATCCGATAAAGCAGAAATAAGATACAAATTGGATCCTACTCTAATTGATACAGATTTTGATGGTGTAATGGATGGTAAAGAAAAATTTTTGAAAGAGATGGCATATGTTGCCGCTGTAGGTAGTGTTAATAAATTAGAGAACTTGGTTGTGGCTGATGCGGAGGATTATCAGTGGTTAGTAGAAGGGTTACCTGGGTATACAGGTGTTAAATTTGAACTGAGAAATGTGATTGGGCTAGACAAAATAGATCTCAAAATAGACAATTTGTATTACTTAAATATAACGACTCGAGAGTTAGAGACTGTAACAGATGAAATAATCGATGGATACTATATTGAACTGAATGCAAATGCCGAAGATGTTACTAAGTACATGAAAAGAATCAACCTAGAGATAGCAGATAGAATGGCCGCATGGGCCACGATGATGGATACTGATGGGGATGGAATAGGTGACGCAGAGGATCCACGGCCGCTAATATGGGATGTTAGCATAAGAGATTTGGCGATGTTTTCACAGATCGTCTATTCCAGGGGGCTAAAGCGGATTGCGGCAAACAATAATGATAATGAGGTACCAATTAAAATCAGTGCAATAGAAAATGATATCGTACTCGCGGTAAATGAGGAGCCAAAAAATTCGGCAAACGAAAAACAAAATCATACAATAAATATAGCCAATCAAAAAGAAACGGAATTAGTAGCAAGTTTGGCGAGCGTAAATAGTATATTTTCAATTATAGATGCTACAGCGACGTTAGATCATGGAAGGGAGAGGTTGCCAGTAATTGCATCTGTAGAAAAAGCCGCGACATCGAATATTGTACCTGTAGAAAAAACCACGACATCGAATATTGTACCTGTAGAAAAAACCACGACATCGAATATTGTACCTGTAGAAAAAACCACGACATTGAATATTATACCTGTAGAAAAAGCCGCGACATCGGAAACTGTAACGGCAGAAAAAACTGAAGCATCGGAAACTGTATCGGCAGAAAAAACTGATGCATCGGAAACTGTATCGGCGGAAAAAGCTGATGCATCGGAAACTGTATCGGGGGAGAAAACTGATGCATCGGAAACTGTATCGGCGGAAAAAACTGTAGCGTCGGCGACATCGGAAACTGTATCGGCAGAGAAAACTGATGCATCGGAAAATGTATCGGCAGAAAAAACTGAAGCATCGGAAACTGTATCGGCAGAAAAAGCTGATGCATCGGAAAATGTATCGGCAGAAAAAACTGATGCATCGGAAACTGTATTGGCAGAAAAAGCTGATGCATCGGAAACTGTATCGGCAGGAAAAGCTGCGACATCGAAAACTGTATCGGCAGGAAAAGCTGCGACATCGGAAACTGTATCGGCAGGAAAAACTGCGGCACCGGAAACTGTATCGGTAGAAAAAGTTGCGGCACCGGAAACTGTATCGGCGGAAAAAGCTGATGCATCGGAAACTGTATTGGCAGAAAAAACTGATGCATCGGAAAATGTATTCTATTTAACGGGAGAAAAAGCTGATGCATCGGAAGCTGTATCGGGAGAAAAAACTGTAGCGTCGGCGACATCGGAAACTGTATCGGCAGAAAAAACTGTTGCATCGG
This sequence comes from Candidatus Epulonipiscium viviparus, assembly GCF_030708075.1. GTDB lineage: Bacteria > Bacillota > Clostridia > Lachnospirales > Cellulosilyticaceae > Epulonipiscioides > Epulonipiscioides viviparus. The sequence continues at coordinate 1,510,533 of NZ_CP117982.1, forward strand.
AAACTGTATCGGCGGAAAAAGCTGATGCATCGGAAACTACATCTGGAGAAAAAGTCGCGGCATCGGAAATTGTATCGGGAGAAAAAACTGCGGCACCGGAAACTGTATCGGCAGAAAAAACTGATGCATCGGAAACTGTATCGGCGGAAAAAACTGTAGCGTCGGCGACATCGGAAACTGTAACGGCAGAAAAAAAGCTGTGATATCTGAAACTACATCGGCGGAAAAAGCTGATGCATCGGAAACTGTATCGGCGGAAAAAACTGTAGCGTCGGCGACATCGAAAACTGTATCGGCAGAAAAAACTGCGGCACCGGAAACTGTATCGGTAGAAAAAGTTGCGGCACCGGAAACTGTATCGGCGGAAAAAGCTGATGCATCGGAAACTGTATTGGCAGAAAAAACTGATGCATCGGAAAATGTATCGGCAGAAAAAACTGTAGCGTCGGCGACATCGGAAACTGCATCTGGAGAAAAAGCTGAGGTATCGGAAACTGTATCGGCAGGAAAAAGCTGAGACATCGGAAACTGTAACGGCAGAGAAAACTGATGCATCGGAAACTGTATCGGCAGGAAAAGCTGCGGCATCGGAAACTGTATCGGCAGAAAAAGCTGCGACATCGGAAACTGTATCGGCAGAGAAAACTGATGCATCGGAAACTGTATCGGCGGAAAAAACTGATGCATCGGAAACTGTAACGGCAGAAAAAACTGAAGCATCGGAAACTGTATCGGCAGAAAAAACTGTAGCATCGGAAACTGTATCGGCAGAAAAAACTGTTGCATCGGAAACTGTATCGGCAGGAAAAGCTGCGACATCTGAAACTACATCGGCAGAAAAAACTGATGCATCGGAAACTGTATCGGCAGAAAAAACTGTGCGTCGGCGACATCGGAAACTGTATCGGCAGAAAAAGCTGTGCATCGGAAACTACATCGGCAGAAAAAGCTGATGCATCGGAAACTGTATCGGCAGAAAAAACTGTGCATCGGAAACTGTATCGGTAGAGAAAACTGATGCATCGGAAACTGTATCGGCAGAAAAAACTGTAGCGTCGCGACATCGGAAACTGTATCGGCAGAAAAAGCTGTGATATCATCGGAAACTACATCGGCGGAAAAAGCTGATGCATCGGAAACTGTATCGGCAGAAAAAACTGATGCATCGGAAACTGTATCGGCAGAAAACTGATGCATCGGAAACTGTATCGGCAGGAAAAGCTGCGACATCGGAAACTGTATCGGGAGAAAACTGATGCATCGGAAACTGTATCGGCAGAAAAAACTGATGCATCGGAAACTGTATCGGTAGAGAAAACTGATGCATCGGAAACTGTATCGGCAGAAAAAACTGTAGCGTCGCGACATCGGAAACTGTATCGGCAGAAAAAACTGATGCATCGGAAACTGTATCGGGAGAAAAAGCTGTGACATCGGAAACTGTATCGGAGGAGAAAAATGAGGTATTAAAAAATGTATTGAATGTTGCCGAAGATGCATTTATAACAGGGGGAAAGTTGGTTACAGAGACTTTCGGTATTGTGAAGAAAAAGGTCGCGGATGCATGGGATGTTGAGTCGGCTAATCCAGAGGAAGAGGCGTTGCTTGCTGGTGAAGCTGTTGAGGATACAGTTACTTCGGCAGAGTTAGAACAAATAAGAGCAGATATATTATTACTGGCTGAGGTTGCTATAGAAAAGAATGAGTTATTGTTGGAGGAAGGGCAAGCGGGGAAAGCTGTGTTGGTAGAGGACAACACGTTGGCGGCGTTGTCGGATATGGAAGTGGCGGCGATTAATGCCAGAATGGGTTATGCTTCTGTGGAAGAGCTGGCTGATTGGAGAGTAGTGGATTATTTTACTGAAAGAACTGATGATACAGAAGATGCCAAGTTTGGTGGATTTACATATGCTGTTTTTGAGCTGGCAGATAACATCGTGATTGCGTTTAGGGGGTCTGTGGGAAGTGCGATAAATACGCCGTTGGGAAAAGGCGATTGGTATAACAATATGGTGACTTATCCGTATGGTATAGATCCTGGAGGAATTTGGGCCGAGAATGCGATAAAAGAACTTTATAGAACATTGGATTGGGAAGGAAAAAATGTTTACGTCACAGGACATTCGAGAGGCGGAATGTTGGCGCAACGAGCGGCAGCTGCGATGGTTGAGTTTCCCGAATTTGAGTCGCAGTTGGTATCGATAAACTATTTTAATGGAATGGGAATAATTTTTAATTATGCGGAATTTCCTGTGTTGGAGACGAGTATACACAACAATGAAGTAAAAGACGATTTGGCATCGATAGCAGAAAAGGTTAATCGTCATGTTATGTTTAGAATGAAAGATGGAGAAATCGAAAACGATATGACATCAAAGTTAGGATCACATGTGAAAGAAGCAAATTTTATACCGTATAAGTCGTTGGATAGCGAAAATTTTGCATATGAAGATTTGACGGTAGAAGATATGGCGCTGATGCCGTCGAGTATATATAAGATTCACTTTATGAAAAATTATATTGCAGATTTGAGAATGCCATATCGAAAGTAAAGATGACGTATCGATAAATTATTTTAGAATAATATTTAATTATGCGGAATTTTCTGTGTTGGAGACGAGTAGACACAACAATGAAGTGAAAGACGATTTGGCATGGAATAATTTGATGCTTGATTATTTTAGGTGTAGGGCGTATAATCGGAAATATATACGATAATTTTGGTGTAGACAATAGAAATGGAGAGTATACGATGAAAAATAAAACTTGGTTAACAAAAACACTAGGGCTTGCGATTGTAATGATACCAGCGAATTTTATGTATGCTTCAGCAAATGTTGCACCCATTGTTACCGAAAAGGCGGCTATTGCAATAGAGATTGCAGATGTAGGGACATATACAGCATACGAATATGATGCTAGCGGAAATACAACAAAAGAACTGCAATATATGAATGGAGAAATGAGTGGTTATACTGCGTTTGAATATGATGTAGATAATAACTTGATAGAAGATAGCTTGTATATTGGCGAGAAGTTGATATACAGAAATGAATATGAGTATAAAAATGGAAACTTGGTTATGGAGAAATTTTATACTGATGGAGAGAATATAGATTTGCGAACCAACTATACCTACGATGCTAATGGAAATATAGCGACGTCTAGCACGTACAACGGCGAAGGTAAGTTGGAGTTGCATACTATTTTTAACTGCGATGCGACGGGGAATGTGATAAAAGAAAATGTTTTTAATGCGCAATCAACTACAAACGCTGTATATGAATATGATGGTAGAGGCAATTTGATAAAAGAAAACGTGAGCTCTACTTTTGGAGATATAGTGTATAATGATTTGTCAACGAACATCTATGAGTATGATGAAAATGATAGATTGCTGAAAAAAAGTTTGTATACGGAAAATCAGTTATCGGCATACAATACCTATGAATATGATGAGGGCAATAACTTGATAAAAGAAAATCACTATGTGTCTACAGATTTATTTATGGGATATAGCAAGTATGAATATGATTCAGATGGAAGGTTAGTAAAAACCACGTTACACGACAGCGATGGGACTATTATAGAATAAGTAAATTTGAAAAATGGAGGGTATAGTTATGAAACCTTGGTTAGCAAAAATACTAGGATTAACGATTATGATATTGCCAGCTAATTATGCTTTAGCAACTGTGGAGCCCGAAACTGCTACCATTGCGGAGGTAGCAGAATCTGTTGTCGTGGAGACTGCAGATACAGGAACTTATACCCAATATGAGTATGATAGTAATGGAAACGTGATAAAAAATTTACAATATAAAAATGGTGACGTGAGCGGTTATACTGATTTTGAATATGGTTTAGAGAATAACCTGATAAGTATAAGCTCGTATTTGGATGGTCAGTTGGTATATAAAGAAGAGTATGAATATCAGGATGGGAAGTTTGTTGAAGCAAAATATTATGACAATGGACAAGACCTGAGTATGATTCTAGACTACACTTATACTGATAATAACAATATAGAAACGGTCAGCACATATGATGGGACAGGCAATCTGGAGAGTTATACGGTATATGAGTATAATGAAATCGGAACGGTATCAAAGCATAGCGTGTATGACAATGAAGATAAGTTACAGAGTTATGTTGCATATAAATATGACACCAAAGGAAATTTGATAGAAGAAAACACGAGTACAATTGTTGATGGTGTTGCATATGAAAATATGGCATCGAAGATCTATGCATACGATGAAAATGATAATAGAATTAGAAGAGATGTGTATGTAAAAGACAATAACAACAATAACTTGGTAGTCTATAACACCTATGAATATGATGCGGCAAATAATTTGATACAAGAAAGCATGTATACATCAACAGGTGTAGTAACGTGGTATATGATATATGAATATGATACAGATGGAAGGTTAGTAAAAACCATGTTGCACGACGGCGATGGGACTATTATAGAATAAGTAAATTTGAAAAATGGAGGGGATAATTATGAAACCTTGGTTAGCAAAAATACTAGGATTAACGATTATGATATTGCCAGCTAATTATGCTTTAGCAACTGTGGGGCCTGAAACTGCTACCATTGCGGAGGTAGCAGAGTCTGTTGTCATTGAGATTGCAGATACCGGAAGTTATGCCAAATATGAATATGATAGTAATGGAAACATGATAAAAATTTTACAGTATAAAAATGGTGACGTGAGCAGTTATATTGATTTTGAATATGATTTACAGAATAACTTGATAAGGAAAAGCTCGTATTTGGATGAGCAGTTGGTAGCTAAAGAAGAGTATGAATATCAGGATGGAAAGTTGCTTGCAGTAAAATATTATGGCAATGGACAAGACCTGAGTATAACTCAGAGCTACACTTATACTGCTAATGACAATATAGCAACGTTTAGCACACATGATGGAGCAGGCAATTTGGATAATTATACGGTATATGAGTATAATGAAATCGGAACGGTATCAAAGCATAGCGTGTATGACAATGAAGGTAAGTTGCAGAGTTATGTCTTATATAAATATGATGCCAAAGGAAATTTGATAGAAGAAAACACGAGTACAATTGTTGATGGTGTTGTATATGAAAATGTGGCATCGACGATCTATTCATACGATGAAAATGATAATAAGATTAGAAAAGATGTGTATGTAAAAGGCAATAACTTGATAGTCTATAACACCTATGAATATGATGCGGCAAATAATTTGATACAAGAAAGCATGTATACGTCAGCAGGTGTAGTAACGTGGTATATTATATATGAGTATGATGCAGATGGCGTATTGCAAAAAAGCACCACCTACAATGGTGACGGGTCTGTGATAGAAGTATAATGTAAGTTTGGCGTAGATAAACCAAAAGAGCTGGCGATTATGATATTGCCAGCTAATTCTGCTATCTCAATTAACGAAATGTTAGAGAATTATGTCAATTATAAATATAAAAATGGAAATGAATATTGATTTAAAACAATTATTTAGAGAAGCATTATTTCGATTAAGTGAATAGACTAGCGCAAGAGTTTGTAATATATCGTAGTGAATATGAATATGATAGCTGAGGAAATGACTATATAGAATTGAGGGAATGCTGATGTTAATAACGAATACAAATTTTATTGACGATAAAAAATTGGAAGTGTTGGGGCTGGTGACAGGATCGACAGTACAATCAAAACATATGGGACGTGATATCGCTGCAGGTTTTAAGACTATGGTAGGAGGTGAACTCAGAGGCTACACAGAAATGCTAGAAGATGCGAGAAAAGAGGCTATAAGTCGTATGGTAGCGGCGGCGACAGCGTTAGAGGCCGATGCGATCGTTGCGGTAATGTTTAGTAGTAGTACGGTGGCGCAAGGTGCGGCAGAAATATTAGCATATGGAACGGCAGTAAAATTTAAATAATCGACAGTGTAATCAAAAAATACGGGACATGATGGCGCAAGATGCTGTAAAAATATTAGCATACGGGACAGCGATATCTAAAAATGTTGTCCAAATTTTGGTAAACAGAATGTTACCAGAGGCTGGTGCATATAATTTAGATAAGATAGCAATGTAATATTTAGTTATTGTGGAGGAATTTTTATGCTAATAACAAGTACAAATTATATAGATGGGAAGAAATTAGAAATACTCGGTCTAGTAACAGGATCGACAGTACAGTCAAAACATATGGGGCGCGATATTGCCGCAGGGCTAAAGAATATGATAGGTGGAGAACTCAGAGGCTATACAGAAATGCTAGAAGATGCGCGAAAAGAAGCCACAAGTCGTATGGTAGCGGCGGCAACAGCGTTGGAGGCCGATGCGATCGTCGCGGTACTATTTAGTAGTAGTACGGTGGCGCAAGGAGCTGCAGAAATATTGGCATATGGGACGGCAGTGAAGTTTAAAAATTAGTATAGTGTAGGGGGAATTTATGCTATTAACAAGTACAGATTTTATTGATGATAAGGAATTGGAAATACTCGGTTTAGTAACGGGATCGACAGTGCAAGCAAAACATGTTGGACAGGATATTGCCGCAGGATTTAAGAACATGGTGGGGGGCGAGCTCAAAAGTTATACAGAAATGATAGAAGATGCGCGCAAGAAAGCTGTCGATCGAATGATTTATAATGCAAAAGTTAAGAATGCCGATGCTGTAGTCAATGTTCGTTTTAACAGCAGTACAATAGTACAGGGTGCCGCAGAGATATTGGTTTGTGGTACAGCAGTAAAATTTAAAGAAATAGAATAAATATAATATGCGCGACTGGCAATAGATGCTGGTCGTTTTTTTTTGGTTACAGCCGGAGAATATGTAGTATTATAATATAAAAGCAACAGCACAATCTGGCACTGTCGCTTTTGAATATAAAAAGGTATTATTTAGTGTTGAAGTGAGCTGTCAAATTATTGATCGCAGTAATGACCTCAAGTTGCGTTGATGCTAGATCGGCTTGGGTAAATGGAGCAATTGGTGACTGCAGCGCCGCATTACTGATTCTGGGATATATGGCTCCGGCTGTTTGCATAGCATTGAAACTAGCAGTTAAATCATTTATTGTAGCGATAGTTTCGAGTAGTTCGGCATTTTCTTTGGCTAACTGTTTTGCGAGGTCGGCTTGAGTGAATGGCGTGATCGGCCAGGTAATTGGGTCGATCGATCCGTCTGCAAACTTGGCAACAGCGATATTGCGGAGCTCAGCATCCCAATCGTTACCAATAATTTTCCAATTATTATCAGTTTTAGGAGATATGGTGGTTGCAGCTGCGATATGCTCTTTAAGAAGTGTGCGTAGGCTGGTCTCAGAGTCGTGGATGTTGTGACCAGAAATAATTCCAGAGCCTGTTGGGCCTATGCCACTGTAGCGATAGTCGTTGATAGCAAGAGTGAGGACTTGATCATCTGCTAGTGGCTGACCATTAAACATTAGATCCACGATGCGGTTTCCCGCAGGTTGGCTGATATCGATTTTGTAATCAACGCCCTGAAACATGTCGTAATTATAAGTTTTAACGTTTGGAGCGAAGCCGATGGTGAGGTCTCCGTCTTGGTATGTGTCATAGAAGCTGGCACTCGATTCCATATAATTTTTGAGCTCCTGACCGGTTACTTCTACTTTTACTAGTGTGTTAGGATATTTGTAGATTCCAAAAATGTCGCCATAGTTGATCTCTCCAGCAAGGAGGTTGGATGAGCTGCTAAACAATGCGGCTGCCGATACGTCTGCTCCTGTTGCGGCTAATTGTACATCATTGATCAGATCCACTACTGCGGTATCTTGTAGGTATCCTTCGGTTAGTCCGGCAATTTCGTTTGCAGGTTGAAAATCTGTTGCAACAATTCCAATTGTATCGCTCAAAAACTGCTTTGCCTCAATATCTGCATAGGCTATCACGGCTTCTGCAGCGGGGTCGGATGCAAAATTTGCCAATTGGTGAATAGTAGCGGTTTTGTCGAAGACTTCCCATTGACCATCTGTCTGAGCCATTGTAATATCAAATTGTACGGCTTCACGATGTCCAGATGGCGCAGCAATTAGAACTCCGTTGATAGTTTCGTTGATGGTTTCGTGGTTGTGTCCTAATAGTAATATGTCGATATCAGGACAGGTTTGTGCGATAAGACGGGCGTTGGTCGAATCGTCTAGGGCATCTCGATCATCGAGTCCTGCATGTACAGACATAACAATGAGATCTGCATTTTCTTTGGTTTCGAGGATTTCAACATACTTGGCAGCTTCTAATGCTAGATGATTAAAATCTAAATCTAAAATACCCTCTTTGTTAGAATCGTATAAAGGTACCGATGGAATTGTCAGACCGATAATGCCGACTTTTATTCCATCTATATTTTTGATTATATATGGCTCGAAGTAGTTTTCGTTACTTGCCTTATCATAGATGTTGGCAGAGATAAATGGAAATGCAGCATCGGATGCTAGCTTGTGAATATATGGAATACCAAAATTAAATTCATGATTTCCCAAAGTCATGACGTCGTAGTTTATGTAATTCATGATTTCAATAACAGGGTGAAGTTTGTCCATGTATCCGTTAAAAAGTTCATCACTTAAAATAGTACCTTGAATAGTATCACCATTGTCGATAACTAGCGTATTTTCGTGTTGTGCTCTGGTTTGAGAAACGAGTGTGGCAACGCGTGAGAAGCCAGCATCTGCTGTATCAATGTGGTCTTCATATTTCCAGCCGGTTAAATGACCATGCATATCGCTTGTGCCGATGATGGTAATCTCAACTTGTGGGGTCAAAGATGTGGGTTCAGCTGCAGGTGTTGTGATAAGCATAAGGCCGGCGAGGGTGAAGCAATTGAGTATTTTATTAACATGTTTTTTCATGAAAACCTCCAAATTAATTTGTAGTGAATACAGGTTAAGTGTATCATATAGAAATATATTTGTCACTGATTTTTTCGAACGGGTTATTAAATAAATATTTGTTATTTGGATGTTTAAGTTTTCCTTTTTATGGGTATACTCTGGATAAAATGTTGAAAATAAGGGAAGTATGTATGCGTAGAAATAATTTTTTGTTGAGTGGATTTTTAATTATATTGACATTGGCTTTTTTATACCGAGAAAGTATATTGGCGATAGTTAATATAAACGAACCTGTTCCAATAGTCTCAATTGTTTTTAATAATAATAAAGAGTTAAAAATAGAGTTATACCCACATTATGCCCCCAATACAGTTAATAATTTTTTGGACTTGGCAGAATCGGGATTTTATGAATATACATTTATAAGTCAAGTTGTGCCAGGATATTTTGTTAAGATGGGCGACCCCATAGGTAATGGATTTGGGTTTCCTGGTTATCATATAAAAAGTGAATGTAGTTTTAACAATTTTGATAACGGTTTAAACTTGACTAGAGGAACAGTCGCAATGGCCAGAGGTAAGGAGTTTAATACCGAAGGTTCGCAATTTTTTATATTGACCGAAAATGCAAAAAATCTAAATGGTCAGTATAGTGCATTTGGAAGAGTGGTAGACGGATTAGAACTACTAGATGAGTTTGGAACATTAGAATTAAACAGCAATTATCAACCTAAAAAACAAATTTTTATTAAGGAAATATCAATAGAATTAAATGGTTATGTCAAAACAGCACCAATAATTTATACTACAGACTAACATTTTTTTATATTTTTTGGGTACAACTAATAATATTCGAGGGTTATGACTGCAAAATAAAATAAAAAGAATGTGGGTGATTACAATGGATAAAAATACCTACGGAAATCAAAGCATCTCTGCTCTAAAAGGAGCAGACAGAGTGAGGCTTCGTCCGGGTGTTATATTTGGATCGGACGGAATAGAGGGATGCCAACATTCCGTGTTTGAGATATTATCTAACTCAATAGATGAGGCAAAGGAGGGGTACGGAAATCTTATTAAGGTCACGTTACATAAGGATCATTCTATTACTATAGAAGACTTTGGACGTGGCGTACCTCTTGATTACAATGAAAAAGAAGGAAGATATAACTGGGATTTAATTTTTTGCGAGTTATATGCAGGTGGAAAATATAATAACAACGATGGGGCGCACTATGAATTTAGCCTAGGACTAAACGGTCTTGGGGCTTGTGCGACTCAATATAGTTCAGAAGTTATGGATGTGGAAGTTTTTAAGGACGGCAATGTGTATAATTTGCATTTCGAAAAAGGTAAGAATATTGGTGGATTATCGAAAAAAACTGCAAAATATAGAAATACAGGAACTAGAATTACTTGGAAACCAGACAAAAAAGTTTTTACAGATATAAATATAAAAAGTGAATATTTTCACAATATATTAAAACGACAAGCAGTTGTAAATGAAGGAATTGAATTTTTGTTTATAGACGAGACCAACGATACGTTAACAACGTATTTGTATCCAAAAGGAATCGTTGGATATGTGGAAGAAGTAGCAGATGGCGAAAATTTTACCAATATAATATGCATGAACAAAATAGCAAAAGGCCGAGACAGTGCAGATAGACCAGAATACAAGCTAAAGGTAAATATTGTCATGACATTTTGCAATCACATCAATTTGCTAGAGTATTATCACAATTCGAGCTTTTTGGAACATGGCGGGTCTCCGGATAGAGCAGTTAGAAATGCACTGATATTTAGTATAGACCAATATATAAAAACAGAAAATATGTATACTAAGGATGAAAAGAAAATTACATTTGTGGACATTCAAGATAGCCTAATTTTGGTATCTAATTCTTTCTCTACAATTACTAGCTACGAAAACCAAACCAAAAAAGCAATTACAAATAAATTTATTCAAGAAACGATGCAAGAATTTATCAAAGAGTATTTGCATGTTTATTTTATTGAGAATAAAGAGGATGCGAACAAAATAGCAAAGCAGGTGCTGGTGAATAAACGTAGCCGTGAAAAAGCCGAGCGAACCAGAGTTAACGTCAAAAAGCAGTTGAGCGGAAGCATAGATATCGCTAATAGAATTAAGAAATTTGTGGATTGCAGAAGCAAGGACAAAACCAAGCGTGAGTTATATATAGTAGAAGGAGACTCTGCTTTGGGATCGTGTAAGTTGGGCAGAAATGCTGAGTTTCAGGGAATTATGCCTGTGAGAGGAAAGATTCTCAATTGCCTTAAGTCGGATTTTGACAAAATTTTTAAAAGCGATATTATTGTTGATTTACTGAAGGTGTTAGGCTGCGGCATTGAGTTAGATTGCAAGCATCACAAGGATTTAAATACGTTTAATTTGGCCAATCTTAGGTGGAACAAAGTGATTATTTGCACAGATGCGGATGTGGATGGGTTTCAGATTAGGACTCTAATTTTAACGATGCTATACACACTAACTCCGACGCTTATAGATGAGGGGAAAGTGTATATTGCAGAGACGCCGCTGTATGAGATTAAGACAAAAAGTAAAACGCATTTTGCGTATTCAGAAGCAGAAAAGGTTCGAATTACTGCAAAGATAAAATCAAAGTACACTTTGCAAAGGTCGAAGGGGCTGGGTGAGAATGATCCCGATATGATGTGGGAGACAACGATGAATCCAGAGACTAGGCGACTAATTCAGGTGATGCCAGAAGAGAGCATTAAGACCAAGAAGAAATTTGATTTGCTATTGGGTGACGATTTACAGGGTAGAAAAGAATTTATTAAAAATTCGGGATATCAGTATCTTGAATTAGCAGATATGAGTTAGGGGGATTGCTATGAAAGTTATAAAACAAAATATATCGGAAACACTAGAGACAAATTATATGCCATACGCAATGAGCGTTATTGTGTCTAGAGCGCTACCAGAAATAGATGGATTTAAGCCGTCGCATCGAAAGTTACTATACACGATGTATAAGATGGGACTGCTAAAACAAACGCGAACAAAATCAGCCAATATAGTGGGGCAGACTATGAAGCTGAATCCCCATGGAGATGCGGCCATATATGAGACTATGGTAAGACTGACGCGTGGATATGATGCGCTAAATACTCCGTTAGTAGATTCAAAGGGAAATTTTGGAAAAGTGTATTCTCGAGATATGGCGTACGCTGCAGCGAGATATACAGAAGCACGACTGGCGACTATTTGCGAGACTTTGTTTTCGGACATAGAAGAAGATAGTGTAGATTTTGTAGATAACTATGACGGAAAGATGCGGGAGCCACTGTTGCTTCCGAGTCGGTTTCCAAACATATTGGTAAATGCCAACCAGGGAATTGCCGTAGGGATGGCAAGCAATATTTGTGGATTTAATTTAGGAGAGGTTTGCGATGGCGCTATTGGTTTTTTACGCGAGGGCGAAAGTTTTGATATACTAAAATATATTAAGGCTCCAGATTTTTCCACGGGCGGTGAATTACTTTATAATCAGGCAGAGATGAAGCATATATTAAAAACCGGAAAAGGCTCTTTTAAAGTACGAGCAACATATAGAATTATGAAAGCAGAAAATTGTATAGAAATTGCAGAAATTCCGTACACAACTACTATCGAAGCTATTATAGATAAAATAGAAGATTTGGTTAAATCGGGTAAAATTCGAGAGATTAATGACGTTAGAGATGAGACCGATTTGAACGGGCTAAAGCTTACTATAGATTTGAAACGAGGAGCAAGTGCCGAGGTACTGATAAATAAATTGTTTCATATGACGCCGCTTCAAGATACTTTTAGTTGCAATTTTAATGTATTAATAGATGGGCATCCGGCCGTATTGGGAGTAGAAGATATCCTAAAAGAGTGGTGCAGGTTTCGAAAGAACTGCATTATAAGAAAGTATAAGTTTAATATCAATAAGATGGAGGAAAGGTATCACTTACTGTTGGGGCTAGATGCTATTTTGGTAGATATAGACAAAGCAATAATGCTGATTAGAAACAGCGAAAAAGATGCGCTTGTGATTCCGGGGTTGATGGAAGCGTTTTCGATAACGCAGCTGCAAGCGGAGTTTATTGCTGAAATAAAGTTGAAGCATCTAAATAAGCAGCATATTCTGAAAATTGTTAATGAAATGAAAGATCTGGAAAAACAAATAAAGAAAATGACTGGAATCATCAATAGTGAACAAAAGCTAAAAAAGGTGATCATAGATGATCTTGTAGATATTAAGAAAAAGTATGATGTGCCTCGAAAAACGCAACTGATCGCGGCGTCAGAGGAAATCACTGTTCAATCGCATCATCTAAAGCCAGATTACAGAATTAAAATCTTTTTGACGAAGGATCAATACTTTAAAAAAATCTCGATAGCTTCTCTTAGAAGTTTTGGAGAGCACAAACTTAAGGAAAATGATGTAATAATTTTTAATGAAGAGACTAACAATAAGATAGAAGTCTTGATGTTTAGCAATAAGGCAAGGTTGTATAAAGTTAAGATGTATGATCTAGAAGATATGAAGGCAAGTCAGCTGGGCGTATATTTGCCAAATTTATTAGGACTAGGAGAGGATGAGAGGATTATATATGTTTATCCTAATGTGGATTATAACGCAATGGTTTTAGTTGGATTTCAGAATGGGCGCGTGGCAAAGTTACCGTTATCCTTGTATATTACTAAGGTTAATAGGAAAAAATTGGTAAACGCTTATTATACTAAATCGCCGTGTGTAGGAATAGTGATACTCAAAGAAACGGAAATCGCCTGCGCTATAAGAGACGATGGCAAAAAGGTGTTTTTTAAGCAAGACGACATAGAGGTTGTTCAAAAGCGAGACGCTCAGGGACAGAAAGTTATGACAGTAACCAAAAAGTATGGCATGAACAAGTTGATTGCAGTAGAACAGAAGGGATGAGAATATGGAACTAGATTTTGATATGGAAAAACTGATTTCTAGAATTAATGAACTCGCAAACAAAAAGAAGCGTGAAGGGTTAAGACCAGAGGAGCTAGAAGAGCAACAGATGCTAAGGCAAGAGTATCTCGAAATATTTAGAGGCAATTTCAAAAATCAGCTGGCGCACACAAAAATACAAACGCCAGACGGAAAGTTGCATCCGCTGAAATATATGCCGATGCAATAATATAAAACATGATTAAATCTTGTGAAGATGATAAAAAGTTTTTGCAAGATTTTATCTATACCAACTGGACTTTTTAGGCAGATTATGTTAAAGTTAACGAGTAATTAGTAGCAACAACATTACATAAGGGGGAAGTTATGAAAAGATCAACTTTTGCATTTGCAATATTATTATTGATAACGGGATGCGCAGTAAAAACAGAAACCGAGACATCAGAAACTGCGGCATCGGCAAATGCGACATCAGAAACCGCGACATCAGAAACTGCGGCATCAGAAACTGCGGCAAAAGTAATAGAAGTTGAAGAGGAGAGGACTATTCCAATGGAAATACATGTATATTCAGCAGAGGTGCCATGGAACACAGCAGCTATAGTTCCAGTAGATGCGATGATAAGTATCAACGAAGCGATGAAAACCGCAATTGAGGGCGATACGATAGTGGTTCATGAGGGAATTTATCGAGAAACCTTAAATGTATCGAAGAGCAATATAACTATAACTGCCAATGGAGATGACTACGTATTGATTTCAGGCAACTCGGTGGTAACAGGGTTTGTTCCATATGATGAGATGCCAGGCGTGTATGTTGCCGATGTGCCAGATAACTACAAGCTAGATTTTACGCAAGTCTTTGCAAATGGTTCGCAACAAAACATAGCTCGCTATCCCAATTTAGAAATCGCAGATCCGATGCAACCGTTAACAGAAGGCGGGGGGTATGAGCAGTTAGCGAGCATTTCAAAGCCAGCAGACAGCTTAGCGGCAACGGTGAAGTTTGCTAATGCAGATTTTGAAGGACTGGATCTGGCAGGTGGAATTTTTAGAGGATTGGTTGGCAAAAATAGAGAGTATGTTATTGGAGAAATTGTGGATACCGCAAATAACAGCGTAGACTTTAAGAGCATCTCGACAAACGACTGGAGCAAGACGAATGAAGTGCCAGCGTCCAAGCATAAAGTTGCTTTTGGATATGTAATGCATAAGGATTTGATAGATTCGCCAGGTGAGTGGTTTGTGGAAGCCGGAAAATTGTACTATATGCCAGAGGGCGATATAGCAGATGCGCAAGTAGAAATGCAGGTGCGGCCTAAAATATTGCTTCTGAATAACAAGGATAATGTGACGCTAAGCAACCTAAATTTTACTGCAGGAAATGCGCAAATGAAAAATTCGGATAACGTAATAATTGAGAATTGCACAATGAGATACTTGCAGCCATTCTACACGCTTAAGGGATATGGAATGGGCGAAAGCAAGGAGACTGGGTTTTATATCGAAAATTCGAACAATGTTACGATCAACAATTTTTATTTGGGGCATACTTGGGGCACCGGATTTTATATTAATGGAGGAGATTCGATAACATTTAAAAATAGCATCTTTGAGGATATAGGCTGGATCGGAACTTTTACTGCGGGGATATATACAACGGCTGATAACACACGCATTGAGGATTGCACATTTAACCACAACGGTCGCTACCAAGTGCGAGTAGACAAGGATGTAAAGATAGATATAATTCATTCAAAATTTCAGAATGCAATGAAGCTGGGTGAAGATGCAGGAGCACTACAATTTACGAGTACGGGAAAAATCGGGCCGCTAGATCTTAAGGGCAGCGAGCTGGCGTATAATATTGTATCGGATCTAAACGGCATTCCAGTATTTTCTGGAAATTACAAGAAGCAATATGTTTGTGCGTTTTATATGGAGGATGTAAATAATTATACAGCGCATCACAATTTGATTTACAATCTAAATCCAGATACATACAAAGGCGAAGAAAAGTTTGAACGAATTGGTGGCGTATTATATATAGGCCCTAGGTATAATGCTATGGATGAGCCAGTAAATTTTTACAACAACACGAGCTGGAATTATACGCGAAGCTTGAATGCGTGGGGCATAGAAATTGCCAACATAGAAGAGCTTAATAAGCAAGGGGTAACCCAGACGGAGAATGCGGGGACCATGACAAACGGGCATTTTGCTAACAATCTATTTTCGGAGAGTCTATTTAGACTGATATATTCAACGCAAAATCTGACCAAAACTGGGGCTAGTACTGGGTGGGCAGACAACTCCCATAACGCCTGGAAACCATTGGAAATTCCAAGTATGGAAGAGTACTTTGCACACATGGAGAAGGTGGGCTATGTATATAACCCGCAAACTAACATGCTATTTGACAATGAAACTGGAGCAGAAAACTATGTCGATGCCGCAAATGGCGACTTTAGGCTAACCGAAAATTCACCAGCCAAAGGTGCGGGAACGCCAATTCCAGGAATAACGTCGTCTGACAATCCAGATTTGGGTGCGCTAGAAGGTAGCGATTACGTGTTATCTGCTGGTGCAAAGTTAAAAGTTCGTGAGTTTAAAGAAATACGATAAGTAGAGGAGGATAATATGAGAAAATCCTGGATTATATTTGCAACAATGTTATTTCTAGCAGGATGCGGTGCAACAGAAGAAGCGGAGGTGATGACGGTGGTTTTAGAAAACGAGACCACGACAGCGGCTGAATCGGAGGATTCAAAGATCGCATCTAGCGCCAAAATAGAGACTGCCACACCAGAGAAAGTCGCTATAATTATTGAGGAAGAGAGGACTCAAGCTATGGAAATTCATGTTTATTCGGACGAAATACCTTGGAATAGAACTGCACAGCCGCAGACTTTGGAATTTGCTAGCATCAACGAGGCATTGAGCAATGCTATAGAAGGCGACGTGATCATAGTTCATGAAGGTGTATATCGCGAGATGCTTAACATTAAGAAAGACAACATTACGATAAAAGCGGCGGAAGGAGAGTATGTTTTGATTACTGGCAATGAGTTGGTGACAGGGTTTGTGCCATACGAAGAAATGCCAGGAGTTTACGTTGCCGATGCGCCAGCAAATTACAAGACTACAACGTTGCCATATAGCCAGGTTTTTGTGAACGGGCATGCTAAGGATATGGCGAGATTTCCGAATCTGACAATCGACGATATGATGATGCCTATAGAAGAAGGTGGTGGATACGGCGAAATTACCAAAATTTACAAAGACGCTGGAACTACAGAAGCAAATGTAGTGTTTTCGCAAGACACGCTTCCTGATGTGGATCTAACAGGCGGAATCTTTAGAGGTATCATAGGTAAAAATCGCGAATATGCTATCGGAAAAGTTGTAGCGACTGACGGAAACACCGTTACATTTGAGGGAACTAATAATGCCTGGCGACACACAAAAGCGGTGGGAACAAAGGCATATGGATTTGGCTATGGATTTGTATCTCACAAAAATTTGCTAGACATACCGGGTGAATGGTTTGTAGAAGACGGAAAAGTTTACTATATGCCAGATAGTGAAATTAGGGACGCAGAAGTGGAAATGCAAGTTAGAGAAAAAGTATTGCAGATGAATAATGTATCGAATGTGGTGTTGGAGAACCTGAATTTTGTTGCAGGTAGCGCCGAGATCAAGTCGACGGACAATCTTATGGTCGAGGGATGTACATTCAGATATCTAAAACCGTTCTACACATTGAATGGCTACGGAATGGGCGATTCTGCGAGGACTGGCGTTTATATCGAAAATAGCACCAATAACACATTTAAAGATACATACTTGGGGCATACTTGGGGCACTGGATTTTATGTTGCAGGAGGTGATGGCAACTCATTTATTAACTGCGTTATGGAAGATATTGGATGGATAGGCACGTTCACTGCTGGAGTCTATTCGTCTGGCGATAACACTCTAATCGAGGATTGCTCGTTTCGCGACAACGGGCGTTTTCAAATTAGGGTAGATAAGGATATCAAAATTGACGTACTACACTCAACGTTTGAGCGCGCTATGAAAATGGGCGAAGATGCAGGGCCGTTGGAGTTTACTAGTACCGGAAAGATTGCGCCGCTGGATTTGAAGGGGTCGGAGATTGCGTATAATCAGGTGTTTGATTTAAGAGGAATTCCGGTAAGCTCTGGAGGCAAGCCGCGTCAATTTGTTGTGGCGTTCTATATGGAGGACGTAAACAATTATACTGCGCACCACAATTTAGTCTACGATATGGAAGCGCCAGTTTATACCGAAGGCTTCTTGGAGGGCTTTGAGGGAGACAACATTTTCTTATATTTAGGACCGAGATACAACGAAATGACCAAGCCGGTAAATTATTATAACAACACGGTTTGGGACTATGTGCGAAACGTTAATGTGTGGAACATCGAGATAGCAAATTATGACGAGCTCGCAGCAAAGGGCTTGAAGCAAGAAGGAAGAAGCGGCAGTTTGGATGATGGGCACTTCGTCAACAATTTATTTAATGATGGACCGTTTAGCCTAAGCTGGTATACACAAAATCTTACAGCAACAGGGGGCAAAATCGATAACGTACCAAATCCTGATGCAAACTGGAAAAATATTACAACCGATAGCATGGATGAGTTCTTTGCGCATGGTGAAAAAATCGGATATTTCTTTAATCCTGAAACTAATATGATATTGGACAAAGAAACAGGAGCTCAAAATTATGTAGATGCCGACAATGGTAATTTTAGATTAGCAGAGGACTCGCCGGCAAAAGGTGCGGGGACGCCGATTCCAGGAATAACGTCATCTGAAACTCCAGATTTGGGAGCACTAGAAGGTAGCGATTATGTGTTATCTGCAGGTGCGACGCTAGAAATTCCAATATTTAAAGAGCAAAGATAGATCAAGAGTCCTGAGAAAGGAGAATCTATGAAAAAGAAGATGATTGCGGCATTACTGATGTCGATGATAATAGCAGGATGTAGTAGCGATGAGGCATCTGAGCCAGTTGCGGAGCCAGTTGCAGTTGCGGAGCCAGTTGCAGTTGCGGAACCAGTTGCAGTTGCGGAACCAGTTGCAGTTGCGGAACCAGCCAAAGCAATAAAGCCTTTATTTGAAAAGCGTACAGAAGCTATGGAGATGCATGTGTATGGAGCAGAAGTGCCATGGGCGGCGGACGCTGAGGCTATTGCAGTAGACAATAAAACCACGTTCGCATCGATAGCCGAGGCACTAAAAAACGCTATCCCAGGCGATGTAATTATTGTGCATGAGGGAGTCTATCGCGAAGCGCTGAATGTAAAACTTGATGATATAACGATTAAAAATTTTGAAGACGATTATGTTTTGGTAACGGGAACTGAAGTGGTAACAGGCTGGGTTCCTGCAGTGGACCACCCAACTCCTGGCGTTATGATGGCTCCGGTTCATGAAAAATGGGCAAAAGCGACGATAGATTATACGCAGGTATTTGTTGATGGGGAAATGGGTGAGATGGCAAAGCATCCAAATCGTACATTAGATGAGATGATGAGCCCTACAGAGGAAGGTAGCGGATTTGACGTAGTTTCCAATATTTACAAAAACGCGAATGAGCCAGGCAGTGTTACGTTTAATAATGGGCTTCCAGATGTGGATTTAACAGGTGGTGTATTTAGAGGCTTGATCGGAAAAGCTCGCGAGTATCCGAGAGGAATTATCGTTGGCAATGAAGGTGATAGCGTGCAGTTTGAAGCTGTAAATAAGAGTCACTGGAATGCTCCAAATGCTATTGCCTCAACGTATCATAAGTTTGGGTTTGCATCGGTAATGCATAAGAATTTGATTGATGCGCCAGGTGAGTGGTATGTAGAAGATGATATGCTATACTACTTGCCAGAAGACGGCGTTGCGATGGAAGACTTGACAGTGGAGATGCAGGTGCGCGAGAAGGTACTTCTAATGAGCGGTGCGGACAACACCGTAATAGAAGGAATCAATTTCAAGGCTGGTAACGCAGATATTAGCAACGTAAAAAATATGGCAATGAGTGATTGCTCCTTCAGATATTTGTATCCGCTGTGGCTGCCTACAAATTATGGTCAAGGGCAAAGCAATTCTACAGGAATCGTGATTTCGAACTCTAGCAATAACACATTTTCGAATATGTATGTTGCACACACATGGGGCAATGGCATCGCGGTGCTTGGTGGCAAGGGCAATACGTTTACCAATTGCATCATAGAAGATATCGGGTGGATTGGAATTTTCACTGCAGGAATAATGGCAAAGTCTGATGAGACCAGAATTGAAGACGCTACATTTAGAGATAACGGAAGATTTCAGGTCAGAATTGAAGATCATGGAAAGGTGGACATCATTCATAGTGAATTTGTAGGGGCCATGAGCATGACCGAAGATGCCGGTGCGATTTCATCCGAAAGTACTGGTTGGATAGGCCCTCTCAATATGAAGGGATCGGAGATCGCATACAACAAAATTCACGATTTGAAAGGTGTACCAGTATCGTCCGGAGGCTATCAAAGGCAATTTATGGTAGGGATATATCTGGAAGATGTTAACAATTATACTGCACATCACAACTTGGTTTATGATATCAAGGCGGATAATTATGATGTGGGAGATCCGAAATTTATATATGAGGGAGCAGCAATGTACTTGGGTCCTCGATATAATGCGATGTACGATCCAGTGAACTATTACAATAATGTGTTTTGGAATTGTGATATGATGATGAACTTATGGAATATAGAGATCAACAACTATGAAGAGTTGCGAGCAGGTGGAATGAAGCAGGAAGCGAACAGTGGCTTGATTGCAGATGGGCACTTTGTCAACAATTTATTTAATGATGGATCGTTTAACCTAGGTTGGTATACACAAAATATTACAGCAACAGGGGGCAAAATCGATAACGTACCAAATCCTGATGCAAACTGGAAAAATATTACAACCGATAGCATGGATGAGTTCTTTGCACATGGTGAAAAAATCGGATATTTATTTAATCCTGAAACTAATATGATATTGGACAAAGAAACAGGAGCTCAAAATTATGTAGATGCCGACAATGGTAATTTTAGATTAGCAGAGGACTCGCCGGCAAAAGGTGCGGGGACGCCGATTCCAGGAATAACGTCATCTGAAACTCCAGATTTGGGAGCATTAGAAGGTAGCGATTATGTGTTATCTGCAGGTGCGACGTTAGAAATTCCAATATTTAAAGAGCAAAGATAGGCCAAGAGGTCTGAGAAAGGAGAATTTATGAAAAAGAAGATGATTGCGGCATTACTGATGTCGATGATAATAGCAGGATGTAGTAGTGAGGAGGCAGCGGAGCCAATTGCGGAGCCAGTTGCAGTTGCAGAACCAGTTGCAGTTGCGGAACCAGTTGCAGTTGCGGAACCAGCTGCAGTTGCGGAACCAGTTGCAGTTGCGGAGCCAGCCAAAGCAATAAAGCCTTTATTTGAAAAGCGTACAGAAGCTATGGAGATGCATGTGTATGGAGCAGAAGTGCCATGGGCGGCGGACGCTGAGGCTATTGCAGTAGACAATAAAACCACGTTCGCATCGATAGCCGAGGCACTAAAAAACGCTATCCCAGGCGATGTAATTATTGTGCATGAGGGAGTCTATCGCGAAGCGCTGAATGTAAAACTTGATGATATAACGATTAAAAATTTTGAAGACGATTATGTTTTGGTAACGGGAACTGAAGTGGTAACAGGCTGGGTTCCTGCAGTGGACCACCCAACTCCTGGCGTTATGATGGCTCCGGTTCATGAAAAATGGGCAAAAGCGACGATAGATTATACGCAGGTATTTGTTGATGGGGAAATGGGTGAGATGGCAAAGCATCCAAATCGTACATTAGATGAGATGATGAGCCCTACAGAGGAAGGTAGCGGATTTGACGTAGTTTCCAATATTTACAAAAACGCGAATGAGCCAGGCAGTGTTACGTTTAATAATGGGCTTCCAGATGTGGATTTAACAGGTGGTGTATTTAGAGGCTTGATCGGAAAAGCTCGCGAGTATCCGAGAGGAATTATCGTTGGCAATGAAGGTGATAGCGTGCAGTTTGAAGCTGTAAATAAGAGTCACTGGAATGCTCCAAATGCTATTGCCTCAACGTATCATAAGTTTGGGTTTGCATCGGTAATGCATAAAAATTTGATTGATGCGCCAGGTGAGTGGTATGTAGAAGATGATATGCTATACTACTTGCCAGAAGACGGCGTTGCGATGGAAGACTTGACAGTGGAGATGCAGGTGCGCGAGAAGGTACTTCTAATGAGCGGTGCGGACAACACCGTAATAGAAGGAATCAATTTCAAGGCTGGTAACGCAGATATTAGCAACGTAAAAAATATGGCAATGAGTGATTGCTCCTTCAGATACTTGTATCCGCTGTGGCTGCCTACAAATTATGGCCAAGGGCAAAGCAATTCTACAGGAATCATGATTTCGAACTCTAGCAATAACACATTTTCAAATATGTATGTTGCACACACATGGGGCAATGGCATCGCGGTGCTTGGTGGCAAGGGCAATACGTTTACCAATTGCATCATAGAAGATATCGGGTGGATTGGAATTTTCACTGCAGGAATAATGGCAAAGTCTGATGAGACCAGAATTGAAGACACGACATTTAGAGATAACGGAAGATTTCAGGTCAGAATTGAAGATCATGGAAAGGTGGACATCATTCATAGCGAATTTGTAGGGGCCATGAGCATGACTGAAGATGCCGGTGCGATTTCATCCGAAAGTACTGGTTGGATAGGCCCTCTCAATATGAAGGGATCGGAGATCGCATACAACAAAATTCACGATTTGAAAGGTGTACCAGTATCGTCCGGGGGCTATCAAAAGCAGTTTATGGTAGGGATATATCTGGAAGATGTTAACAATTATACTGCACATCACAACTTGGTTTATGATATCAAGGCGGATAATTATGATACGGGAAATCCGAAATTTACGTATGCGGGATCGGCAATGTACTTGGGGCCTAGATATAATGCGATGTATGAGCCAGTGAACTATTACAATAATGTATTTTGGAATTGTGATGAGATGATAAACTTATGGAATATAGACATCAACAACTATGAGGAGTTGCGAGCAGGTGGAATGAAACAGGAAGCGGACAGTGGCTTGATGGCAGATGGGCATTTTGCCAACAATATTTTTGGCGTAGGTAAAAATTTCATAAATTACTCTAACCAAGATATTAGCAAAACAGGTGCAACCATCAGAACTGTGTGGAATCCAGATCAGAAGAAAGGTATCATAACATACGATATGGAAGAGTTTTTTGCGCATGCACCGACGGCAGGGTATATGTTTAATCCAGAAAATAACTACTACGTCGCAGATGAAGATGTAGAACAGTATTTCGTCGACGCTAGCAATGGCAACTTCGAGCTTGTGGAAAACTCTAAGGCAGTAGCAGGTGGTGTGGCAATAGACGGGATAACGGCGTCAGACGCTCCAGATGCGGGGGCATTAGAAGGCGATGCATATGTACTGTCGGCAGGTGCGACACTAGAAATTCCAATATTTAAAGAAATAATCGAATAGGTAAAAATAGTTACAGCTGTCAAAGTATAAATGCATACCTCGACAGCTGTATTTTGTTGCGCGTGTATTGTAATTTGCTATTGTAACTCTTTAAACGTAGGAACTTTGAGAGTGGCGCCTGCAGATAACACCATAGCCCCACCTTCGAGAGCGCCTGCGTCTGGTGTTGCAGAAGATGTGATTTCAGATATAGAAGCGCCCCCATTGCGAGCCGGAGAAGTTTCGGTTAATCGAAAATCATGATTTTTGGCATCAACGAAAGTAGTCTCATCTGCCATATAATTGCATTGTGGATTAAACGGATATCCAAGCGGTTCGCAATGTGTAAAAAACTCGTCTATGTCTGTAGTTGTTAAACTTTTTGACGGGCCAGTAAGAGGCACAAATTTAATTGTTGAACCGGTTGGAGTGATGATTTGCGATATATAGCTGATAGTATTGCGCGCAATTGGAAAGATGTTGTTCGCAAATATGCCGTCGCTCATTAGGCCGGAGGCATCAACTTGTTTCATTCCCTGAGCACGCAGCTCGTCGTAATTTTCAATATTGATATGCCATAAATTTATGCCTTTGTCGCAGTTCCAGGCGGTGTTGTTATACCATCGAATAGGCTTATGCATGGCGTTATATCGAGGGCCAAAGTATGCCATCGCACCGGCGCGGTCAAATCCAGGTACGTCTTTTTTAAAGTTGTCGGCAACTATATCATAAATCAAATTGTGATGAGCGGTGTAGTTTTCGGTATCTTCCAGATATATGCCAATCATAAACTGCTTTAAATAGCCTCCACCAGATACTGGAAATCCTTTAACGTCATGAATCTTGTTATACGCAATTTCGGATCCTTTTAAATCGAGAGGCCCAATCCAGCCGCTGCTTTCAGACGAGATAGCGCCAGCGTCTTCACTCATGCTCATAGCACCGCTAAATTCGTTGTGGATGATATCGGTTTTGCCATGCTCGCGTATTCTAATCTGAAATCTGCCATTGTCTTCGAAAGTACAGTTTTCAATTCTAGTTTTGTCAGCGGCGGTGAATATGCCAGCAGTAAAAATTCCGATCCAACCGATATCCTTAATGATACAGTTGGTAAACAGATTGCTATGCCCATTCATTAGCGAAATGCCAGTGCCCCAGGTGTGAGCAACGTAGAGGTCTTCAAAAGTGTTGTGGCTAGATCCCGAGATATATATTCCTGTATCTTCAGTTGCGCCATCGCCATAAAATGGAGACATAATAAATGGAGAGAGGTATCTAAATGAGCAAGATTTGATGATAGAATTATTCATCCCCATGATGCTAGCACAGCCAGCTTTAAAGTTGATGCCTTCGAGTGAGAGCTCCGCGGCAGATATGTGCAATACTTTTTCTCGCACCTGCATTTCAACTACTTCATCAGCTTTCTTTGGTAAATAATACAAATAGCCATCATCCACAAACCACTCGCCTGGTGCATCAATCAAATTTTTATGCATCACCATTCCATAGCCAAACTTGTGAAAGCTAACATCAATTGTGGCATCAGGAGTCCAGTGATTTTTGTTTATGCCTTTAAAAGTAATTGAGTTGCCGCTATTTTCTAAGATCCAGCCAATAGGGTATTGGCGGTTTTTGCCTATCAGCCCTCTAAAGATGCCGCCAACTAAATCAACATCAGGTAAGCCGCCGTCGAAAGTGGCGTGCCCGTCGCTATCGGCATTTTTATATATATTGGAGACCTCGCCATAGCCGCTGCCTGGAGCCAATGGATTCATCATAGCAGAGATAGTACGATTTGGGTGTCGTGCCATATCGCCCATTGCGCCATCGATAAAAACTTGAGAAAACTTAAGCGTGCTATCGTGCCATGCTTTAGAAACAGGTGCAACCAAAACGCCGGGAGTTGGGTGAGTTGCTGCCTTTTCAAAATGAGAAACAATTTCGGTTCCAGTTACTAAGACGTAATCGTCAGGAGCATTTTTGATAGTGAGATTGTCTTTTGTGATTGTAACAGTTTCGCGATAAATTCCTTCGTGTACAATAATTGTATCGCCAGGGTGTGCCTGATTAAGAGCCGAGGTGATGGTATTTAATTCACCTGTCGCAGCTGCAGCATTCCACGGAACTTCTTTTGAAAAAACATGAATAGTATTCATAACATCCTCCAATGCAAATATAATTTTGATGGCAGTATCTGGGTACTACCAATAATTATTTTAACACAAATTAATTTAAAAATATAGATCGCTATTGCTTTTTATTTTTCATGATTGCAATAAGAATGACGAAGGCAACGATAATCCAAATCCAGATTAAAGCCGAAGCCCAATTAACGCTTTCAAAAAACATGACACGCACCTCCTTTACGATATAGTTTAACCTGTTGCTGTTCTCTTGATTCTAGCAATAGGCCAAAAGAGCAGTCAAATCATAAAAAACTCTTGCTTTTGTATGTCGTAATTGCTAAAATATATATGGAATAATGTGGAAAATTAAACTAGAATTAATACATAAGTTAAAATAGGAGAAATGTTATTCGATAATAATAATTAAAACGGGGGAAAAATAATGAAAAAAGCAAAGTTTATGTTAGTATTAGCGATGTTGACGATGGCTGGGTGTGCTGCAGAAGAGGCGGTGATCCAAGAAGAAGTTGTAGTGAAAGTTGCACCAGAGCCAGCGCCAGAAACTGCGCCAGAAATTGTACCCGAGCCTGCGCCAGAAATTGCGCCAGAGCCTGTAATAGAAGAGCGAACTATTGCAATGGAACTGCACGTATATTCGGATGAAATTCCATGGAACGCTGCCGCAGAAGCCACAACGCTGGAGTATGAAACTATATCCGATGCGATAGCAGATGCGATAGAAGGCGATACAATAATAGTTCACGAGGGAATTTATCGCGAAGTTTTGAAAATCGCAAAAGATAATATTACAGTGAAAGCTGCCGAGGGCGAGTATGTGTTGGTGACAGGTGCGGAAGTAGTGAGTGGATTTGTACCGTATGAAGCTATGGAAGGAGTTTATGTTGCAGATGTGCCAGCAAATTATAAGGAGACGACTCTTCCATATACTCAAGTTTATGCCAATGGCAATGTGCAAACAATGGCAAGATTTCCCAATTTGACAATAGACGATATGATGGCACCGCTAGAAGAGGGGGGTGGCTACGGAAAAACCATAGACTTGTATAAAAACAAGGGCGAAGCAGAGGGGCATGTAACGTTTGCCGAGGGCGAGCTTCCGGATGTGGATTTAACCGGTGCGGTCTACAGAGGGCTCAATGGCAAAAATCGCGAGTATATGTTTGGCGATGTTGTAGCCAGCGAGGGCAATACGCTGACGTTTACCAGTACAACAAAAAATAACTGGGGCAATGCAACAGCGGAAATAAAGAAGGGCTACCACGATTATGGATTCGGTTTTGTAACGCATAAAAATTTAATTGATATCCCGGGAGAATGGTTTGTGGAGGACAGAAAGCTATACTATATGCCAGAGGGAGATATCAAAGATTTGTCGGTGGATCTGCAGGTGAGGCAACAAGTACTGCAAATGAATAATCGCGAGAACATAACGCTGGAGGGCCTAAATTTTGTTGCAGGTAACGTGCAAATTAAAGGCACCGAGACTGCCAACATAACCAATTGTACATTTAGAAATCTGCAGCCGTTTTATGTTATCAAAGGTTATGGAATGGGTGATTCGGGGCAAACTGGAGTGTATATAGAAAATAGCAAAAACGTAACATTTCGAGATACGTATATAGGAGATACGTGGGGAACGGGAGTACAAATTAGTGGTGGCGCAGATAATTCGTTCTACAACTGCAGGTTTGAGGATATGGGTTGGATAGGTACATTTACTGCCGGTATCTACACATCGGGAGCTAATACGATTGTGGAAGACTGTACTTTTGCAGATCACGGAAGATTTCAAATTCGAGTGGATAAGGATGTGAAGATTGACATTTTGCATTCGTCGTTTGAAAGAGCAATGGAGATGGGCGAAGATGCAGGACCTCTCGAGTTTACCAGCACCGGAAAGATTGCGCCGCTAGATCTTAAGGGTTCTGAGATAGCGTATAACAAAGTTTTTGACTTGAGCGGAATTCCGGTAAGCTCTGGAAATTACAACAAGCAGTTTATGGTGGCATTCTATATGGAGGATGTAAGCAATTACACTGCGCATCATAACTTGGTTTATGACATTACTGCCGATAGCTATGATGGGCCAGAGTATGTGAAACGAGATAGCCGATTTTTATATATGGGACCGCGATATAATGCGATGCATCTGCCGGTGAACTTTTATAACAACACCGCTTGGGATTATGGCAGTACGATAGGAATATGGAATATAGTAATAGCAAATCACGACGAGCTTAGAGCGCAAGGATTAAAGCAAGAAGACAATACGGGAATGATGACAGACGGCCATTTTGCCAACAATCTATTTGATGAAGGAAGCTTTAGCGTGAGTTACGTTGCTCAAAATTTGAATATGAATGGCGGCAGTAAAGGGTGGGTAACAATTCCAGAGGATGATTGGAAAGATATCGAAACAGATGATATGGATGAATTTTTTGAGCACGCGGCAAAGATAGACTATGCATTTAACCCGGAAGCAAATATGATAGTAACGGCCGATGCGACAGATTCAACTTATGTTGACGCAGCAAATGGAGATTTTAGACTGCTAGATGGGTCGGCAGCGAAGGGGGCAGGAGTGGAAATTCCTGGAATAACGTCTTCTGCAAATCCAGACCTGGGCGCATTAGAGGGTAGCGACTATGTATTATCGGCAGGGTCGACTCTGGAGTTGCCAACATTTAAGGAAATTCGATAGACTGTTATAAAAATGAAAAGGAGATTATAATATGATCTTCGGCAAAACCAGATTTGGGAGCTTTAGAAGGCGGTGACAGAGTTCTAAGTGCGGGGGCGACATTGGAGATTCCGATCTTTGAAGAAGAATTAGAATAATGAGGAGGTATATATGAGAAGAATGAAATTTGCAGCAGCAATGCTAGTAATAGCATCGGCAACATTGGTAAATGCGGCGGAAGTAGATATGGCAAAGATAATGGATATTACGACTGGATTGAGAATGGAGGTTGCCACAAACATTATGACCGAGCAGATGGGTACGGAGATTCATGTATATTCGGATGAAATTCCATGGAGCACTGAAAAAGCGAATGCGACAATGACAATTACAGAGGCAGTCAATCAGGCAGAAGAAGGCGATACGATAATTGTTCACGAGGGAATTTACCGCGAGGTGCTCAATATAAAGAAGGATAACATAACGATTAAAGCAGCAGAAGGCGAGTATGTGCTCGTGTCTGGCAACGAGGTGGTAACAGATTTTGAACCATATTCTGGAAAACCGGGCGTATATGTTGCGGATGTACCATCGAACTATAAGGCCACTAACCTGCCATTTTCACAAGTGTTTGTAAACGGCAATTATGCGGAGATCGCGAGATTTCCAGATAAAACAATATCAGATAATATGGCACCGCTAGAAGAAGGCGGAGGATATTCCAAAACTGTTGAAATATCTAAAGGCGAGGGAATTGTGGATGGCACCGTAACCTTTGCAGAAGGCAAGTTGCCAAACGTAGATTTAACCGGCGCGCAATTTAGAGGGTTGAACGGCAAGAACGCAGAGTATGTGTTTGGAACTGTGACATCAGCAGATAAAAATACAATTACATTTAAGCCGACATCAAATAATAATTGGACAAAAGCTGGGGCAATAGAAGAAGGGTATCACGACTATGGCTTTGGCTTTGTGATGCATAAAAATTTGTTAGATCACCCTGGGGAATGGTTTGTGGAGCATGGCAAGCTGTATTATATGCCAGAAAACGGAGTGATGGACGGCTTAGAAGTGGAGATGCAGGTGAGGCAGAAAGTGTTAATGCTCAACAATACGGAAGGCGTAACATTGGAGAACATCAACTTTGTTGCAGGCAACGCGGAGATACACGGAATGGATGGGGCGGTAATCGACGGCTGTACCTTCCGATACTTGCAGCCATTCTATACAACCAGAGGATATGGAATTAACGACAACAGATATTCTGGGATATACGGAGAGAACGTAACGAATAGCAAATTTGTGAACACGTATATAGGAAAAACGTGGGGAACTGGCGTGGTGCTCTTTAAGGGAGATAACAATTCGTTTATCAACTGTATCTTTGATGATATAGGATGGATCGGAACATTTACAGCGGGGGTTTATAGCTCAGCAAATAACACATTGATACAAGACTGTACATTTAGGGATCACGGCAGATTTCAGGTGCGAGTGGATAAGGACATAAAAATAGACATACTGCATTCATCGTTTGAGAGAGCGATGGAGATGGGCGAAGATGCGGGGCCGCTGGAGTTTACTAGTACAGGCAAAATAGCACCACTAGATTTGGGTGGATCGGAGATAGCGTATAACAAGGTCTTTGATTTGCACGGCGTGCCGGTGAGTTCTGGAAGCTATAACAAGCAATTTGTAGTGGCATTCTATATGGAAGATGTAAACAACTATACAGCGCATCATAACTTGGTCTACGATATAACAGCAGATAGCTATGACGGGCCAGAAAAATTAACACGAGAAGGACGATTTTTGTATTTGGGGCCTAGATATAACGCAATGAATGATCCGGTAAACTATTATAACAACACGGTCTGGGGATGCGATGACAACATTGGGATCTGGAACATTCAGATTGGTAACTTCGAAGAGCTAAAAGCTGCAGGGCTAGAGCAAAAGGAGCATACGGGAGTGATGACAGACGGACACTTTGTGAACAACTTATTTGGCGAAGGCGAGTTTAGCATCAACTACTCCGCACAAAATTTAACGGCAACAGGAGCCAGTAAAGGATGGGCAAGTATTCCGGAGAACAAATGGAAGAGCATTTCAACGCACGATATGGAAGAATTTTTTGAGCATGCCGAAAAGGTGGACTACAATTTTAATCCAGAAAGCAATATGATTATAGAAACAGAGGACGGCGACAGAACTTATGTGGATATAGAAAATGGCGACTTCAATTTGAGGGCAAGCGCCAAAGCAAAAGGGCGAGGTACCGCGATTGAAGGGATCACATCTTCGGCAAATCCAGATCTTGGAGCATTAGAAGGTAGCGACTATGTTTTGAGCGCAGGTGCAACGCTAGAAGTAAGGGAATTTTTGGAAGTAAGATAAGTAATGAGAGCCCCCCTTTTTGCATTTTGTGCGAGAGGGGCTGCAAATAACAAAAATAACGAAAAGAGGAATATGATGAATAAAAAATTGGTTGCAATATTGATGAGTATAGCAATGATATCTCCCGCGGCAGTTCTAGCCGATGCGAATTATGACTACATAAACGACTACTTTAAGACGCTCAATACAGAAAAAGTGATATCAACAGAAGAGGTTGAGTGGGTACAGTTTGCGCCAGGCACATCGGGAGATTCGGATGGAATTTTTGTACACCCAACCGACGATAATTTTATGTATAGCTTTCCTGATATGAACAACAGCTATATGTCAGATGACGGAGGATTGACCTGGACCACGGTGCTCGATCACGATCAGTCGCTTAAGCATCAATTTACGAAAATTTATGGAATGGACTTTTCTCGGCAAGACGATACGTTTGGGATGGCATCTAGCAGTGGAGGGATTAGAATCACCACAGACAAGGGCAGAAGCTTTGGAGAATATATATTGAATGATAACATCGAAACGCTGACAGTTCATCCTCATGACGATAACATTTGGTTTGCTGGATCGGGAGATTTTTGGAACACAAAGAGTAATCATCGAACCGACATTTCGCCTCATGGAGAAAAGCCAAATAAGCCCGGAAAGCTGTATAAGACAACAGATAAAGGAAAAACTTGGAAGCTGCTAAACAATACAGGCATTCATCCGAAGGCAGAGTTTGGAGGCATCTATATTTATCCCGAAGATACAAACCTGATGTTTGCAACAACCACGTATGGACTATATAAAAGCATTGATGGGGGCAATAAATGGGAGAAAATTGAATCTATAGAAGCCGCAGATGGGGAGTCCGCAGACTTAGTTACAGATATGGATGTTTATATAGATCCGCAAACAAAGAAATTGACTCTCTATGCTATAAATTTAGTTCGTTACACGATAAATCCAAAAACCAAGACAGTAGACAGCTCGGGAGGAATATTGAAAAGCCACGATTTAGGCAAAAGTTGGGAAAATATAACAGGAGATTTGGGGCTAAACCTTGACGCACTAAATAGCGAGCTATCGGCAGCAGTAAGAGATGTGTTTGTACCATATAACGAAGTGGCCGAAGATAAGATCGAGCTAGATTTTACAGCAGGATGGTATATGAACCCGAACTATATTAAGGCGATGTTTACGGGTAACTGGTTTTTGGGAAACTGGTTTGAGAAATCACCACAGTTAAAAGGAATGAGTGCCGCAAAAGCGATACCGAACCTGCCGACTCACTTCTTACAAAACTATGATAACATAGAAGTGGACCCAACGAATCCGGATAGAATTTATCTAACGCATCCCGGGAGATTTGGCGCAGGAATGTTTATCGGCGATGTTTGGACTACAGCAGATGGCGGAGAAGATTGGTATATTGCCGCAAGAGGGGGAGCGTATTGGCCGTATCCGTCTGAGTATTGGCAATCTGTTGATCAGGATCAGCATATAAATGTACAGTTAGATCATAGCCACGAGTACGCAACAGAAGTATATCCCGCGTCTAGCGTACGAGATTTTGATCTAAATAGCAAAGGTGAGGCATATGCGCTATTTAGAACGCTCTATAAATCTGAAGATAATGGTGAATATTGGCAAAACTTAGACAGTGTGCAAACCGAAAAAGGTGGCTGGATCGGAACAGGTGAGAGTAATTTACCTGGAAAGCAAATCATCACCGACCCTCGAGATCCCAACATGATGCTTATGCTAGCAGGAGAAAACGGCATCTTTAGCCGAGTGGATGATGCAGAAAAATGGTATTACGACGATACGGTAGCGATGGAAAACTTTCCGTATTCGCCTCCAAATTCATCGATCATTGCCATCTCACCAGAGGATATCAACACGATGTACGCATTGATATTGCGCCAAACAGGGCAGGGTGAGTTTCAGAAGTCTGTAGATGGGGGCAGAACGTGGAGCAAAGTTTCGCAAATTTTTAAGACATCAAGAGCCAGCACGAAGGTAATTCAAAAAGGTTTGATTATTGATCCAAACGATTACGATACGATGTATTTTGGAATTACTGCAACAAACATCAACGAGGTGCCACCGCTACATGGAACCGAGTATAGCGGAGTCTATAAAACAACAGACGAAGGAGTGACGTGGAGCAAGATGAACAACGGGTTACCGGGCACGTTTGATACATTTGACTTGGAGTTTGATCCGCGGGATTCGAATGTGATCTATGCGGCAGTATCAGGAGGAAACAAGCTGAGCGTACCAGTTTGGAAAAAGATGCTCACGGGAACTGTTGCAGAGACTTTTGAGATTAAGGACCTGATGCCAAATACGGAATACTTTATATCTGCATATGCGATGGCAGACGAGGGCGAAAGCGCAGTGATGTCGGTTGTGGATATAGCAGGAGAAGTATTGGGATCGAAGGTAATAGCCAATACGGTACCGCAAGTGGAGGGTGTATTTTTTACAACGGGAGCCGACGGAAAGGCAGCGTTGAAGTTCGAGAAAACTTCAGGAGATGGAAATGTATTGTTTGATAAGATTACGCTAAGAACCGCGGGAGGGCTATATCGAACAACCGATGCGGCAGAGAGTTGGGCAATAGTAGAAGAGTTTCCGAAGATTGTACAAGTAAATAACATCGTGGCGGATGCAGAAAATGGCAAGTTGTATGTTGCAGGTGGAAGCGAAAATGCAGGACCACAGCAAGGCGGAGTGTGGGTTGGAGATTTAAATGGTACAAATTGGAAAAAGATTTTTGAGTTACCTAAGGTGGTAGATATAAAGCTGGATCCATATAACGCAGACAGAATTTTGGTCCATGCGGGGGTTGAGAGCTCTGGAAGTATGGCATATAACGTAGGAATTTATTTATCAGAAGATGCGGGAGAGAGCTGGGCAAAAATAAATAACGGGTTAGGAACATCTGCAAGCATATATGACTTTTCGTTTGACCCCGATCCAGCGAACACAGATTTATTGTGGTTAACGAGCAGTGCCGGCGGATTTTATAAGGGCTATATAGGAGGTGCGCCAGAGCGAGAGGAGCAGTTACCAAAGTTTACGGTCACTATAACTGCGGATGGAGAGACTACGCAGCAAGAGGTGCCACTTTACTCGAAGATAATGCCGCCGCCGGTGCCAGAAAATTCTGACGGTGCAGTGTTTAAAGGATGGTATATCGGCGATGAAAAGCAAATATTTAATACACCAGTAATAGGAGATATGGATATAACGCTAACCTCGAAGTGGATAGAAACTCCGGAGGATTGGCTGAAAAAATAATATTGGCTAGAGCTCTGTTTTGATGGGGCTCTATTTTTATTTGACAACTAGCAAAAAGACATGATAGGATAATGAAATATTAAATGAAGGTGAGTGTAAATATGAATATTCAAATATCGGATAATTTCAACTATTCAAAACTGATTAAATTCACTATTCCATCAATTATTATGATGATTGTAACGTCTGTATATGGAGTAGTAGATGGGCTTTTTGTATCAAATTATGTGGGAAAAAATGCATTTACATCGTTAAATTTGGTGATGCCATTTATCTCAATCTTCAGCGCATTTAGCTTTATGATGGGTATAGGCGGTTGCGCATTGGTTGCAAAATTTTTGGGCGAGGGTAAAAAAGAAAAGGCGAATGAAGTTTTTTCGATGATAATAACTGTGTTAATTATTGGGGCTATCTTTTTTGCTGCATTTGGGATTGTATTTATTGAGTCAATCGCAGTGATGCTGGGAGCAACTCCCGAGCTATTGGCAGATTGTGTTACATATGCAACGATAATGTTTATCGCATTGCCTGGGTTTATGTTACAAACGACGTTCCAAACTTTTGCCGTGGTTGCGGATAAGCCAAATATGGGGCTAAGCTTATCGATTTTATCTGGAATAAGCAATGTGGTTCTAGACTTTTTGTTTATGGCTGTGTTTGAATGGGGTATAGCAGGCGCGGCATGGGCAACGGGCATAAGTCAAATGATGGGCGGCTTTATTCCGTTAATATATTTTGTGAGCAAGAGAAATGTGAGTAGATTAAAATTGGTGAAGTTTAAATGGGATTTGAGGTCGCTATTGACAAGCGCTATAAACGGGTCTTCAGAAATGATGTCAACTATATCGCTGTCGCTGGTTAGCATGCTATATAATTTACAGCTGATGAAGTTCTTTGGAGTAAATGGTGTTTCGGCTTATGGCATAATTATGTATGGAGCGTTTATATTTGTCGGAGTATTTATCGGGTATACGATTGGCGTTTCTCCGATTATTAGCTATCATTATGGGGCCGATAATAAGCCAGAGCTGAAATCGCTACTCAAAAAAAGCGTGGTACTGATGATGGGTGCGGCAGTAGTTTTGACAGTGGTTGCTGAAGTGTGCGCACCAACTTTGGCTAAGGTTTTTGTAGGCTATGATGCAGAATTACTGCAGTTGTCAACGACAGCGTTCAGAATATATTCTCTGTCATATTTGGTTAGCAATCTCAATATTTTTGCATCTGCTTTTTTTACCGCATTGAACAATGGTTTTGTATCGGCGTTGATTTCGTTTTTGAGAACATTGGTATTACAGGCGATTATGATTATGGTGTTGCCGTATATTATAGGAGTAAACGGAATCTGGTTTGCGGTGTTGTTTGCAGAAATAGAGTGTTTAATAGCAACAATTTTCCTATTTAAAGCTAACCGCAAGCGCTATGGATATTATTAAAATCAATGCATAAGAAGAATTTCTTTTGGAGAAACTATTAGGGAAGGAGGGGTATGATGGAGGAACCAGGCTTTACACCACGTACGGATCTGGCTATAGAAGTTGGTGCCATTTTAGAAAGAGAAGAGAAAGAGGTCGAAGATGAGCTAGACGGTGTCGATTTACACATAGAACCTCATGAAAATTACAAAAAGACTCATATCGAAATTTTTTCTGCAGCTGGGGAAAAAATTATGAGCAAGCCGATGGGGCATTATATCACGATTGAGTCTGAATATTTAAAGGAGAACAATCCAGAAATTCACAAAGAGATTATAGAGGAAGTGGCAGATTGTCTTAGAGGACTTTTGCCGACTCATTCTGGGATTTTAAAAGTGCTGATAATTGGGTTGGGAAATCGGCAAGCGACTCCAGATACTTTGGGCCCTTATGTATGCGATAAAGTACTAGTAACCAGGCATTTGGCAGAATTTGTCCCAGAGGCAATAGACGATTCGGTATGTCACCTAAGCAGCTTGGCCCCCGGAGTTATGGGTCTAACTGGTATAGAAACTAGCGAAATTGTTAAAGGAGTGTGTGAGCATATACACCCAGACTGCATTATTGCAATAGACGCATTAGGAGCACGTAGCGCTACCAGGATCAATTCTACCATTCAGATTAGCAATACAGGAATTTCTCCGGGCGCGGGTATAGGTAATAAACGTAAAAAACTCGATATCAACACGATGGGGTGCCCGGTAATAGCAATTGGGGTACCCACTGTCGTCGATGCGGCAACACTGATAAATGATACGATGGACACTCTCATTGAGAGCATGCTGGCGGAATCAACCAATGCGGAATTTTACTCTATGCTACGAGATTTGGGAGACCAAGAAAAGTATTCTCTAATTAGGGAGGTCATTACCCCAACGATCGGAAATTTATTTGTAACCCCAAAAGATATGGACGAAGTAATTATGTATCTAGGAAACATTATTGCGAATGCAATCAACATTGCTGTTCACCCAGGTATAACAATCGACGACGTCAATAAATATAGATATTAGTACTAAAAAGTGAGGCTTGTGTATACAATATATTAAGATTACCAAGGAGGTGATATATGCAAGCCCCATTTGTATTAGGAACATACTTAAAAAAAACTTTTCCGTATCATGCGGTTATTTCGATATTTTTGTTTTTTACACTAGCGAACACTTATACTGATATGGATATGCAGAATAAAAGTTCTCAAGATTTGTTATTTGTAAAGACAACGATTCCGGCATTCGAAACACCCTTCGATGTTGAGTTTGCGATACAAACTTATGTTAAAAATGTAGTAGGAATGGTGATACAAAGTCCGCTAAGCTATGTACATACAGCAATGCCGTTTACCAAAAAATTGCCAATTAAATTTAAAAATGGAGGGATAACAGGATTTTTTAGTGTGCCCGAAATTCATGAAATTATAAACTTGGATAAAAATAATGAGTTTACGCCAAGCTATGCGGAACCAGAGCCTCAGGATGTAAATACAGGATTATTAAACAACTATAAACACTTGCTAGCATCATATTATACAGGAGATGCTTCTTTAAAAGTAGATGCAGAATTACTAGAATATTTGGGTTTTGACTTCGAAGAATTGGCTGCCAAAGAGCTTAAAATTAATACTGATATAGATGGGCCACATGTACTGCTATTTCATACCCACGCATTCGAATTGTATGACGACGAAAAGGGAGGATATTACGCAGATCATGGGGTGGTAAAAGTGGCGCAAGAGTTGGAGAGAATATTAGAAGCAAAGTATGGGCTAAATGTATTGCATGTAGACACTATGTTTACTCCTTCCACAACCAACGCTTATGAGGCTATGGAACCAGTCATTACACAAATAATTGACGATAACCCATCGATACAACTTGCAATAGATATACACAGAGACGGCATGGCGACCGGTGCGTCTAAGGTTACTGCAAAGTTTAATGGCGAAGATACTGCAAAAATAATGTTTGTAAACGGAATTAGCTTAAAGCGAAATATGGCCGATGAAATTCTTCCTCACAACAGTTTGGAAAATCCATACCTCGAAGAAAACATGGCACTTTCACTTCAAGCATACATTCAAGGTCTCACATATTACCCAGATCTAATGCGAACAATCTTTTTGAAATCGTATAGATATAGCACACACATGTTGCCGTATTCTATGCTGGTAGAAATTGGATTTAATACTAATACGAGCGAAGAAGCCTTGAATGCTGTCGAGCCATTTGCAGATATAATAGGCAAGGTGTTTAACTTAGAGTAAGAAAAATGGAGGCATCACTTTAAACGGTGATGTCTGTTGTTTTGCCAATGATTTCTATAACTTGCTTAAACCCGTCTTGGTCCTTTAGATGGCTGCCTAGCGATTTGGGAACTATAATAATATTTTCGCGGCCTACTTGTTCTATAAATGTGCGTACAGCTGGTGGAAACGTCCCTGCCCATACAGGAAAACATAGATAAATGGTATCATTATTGATAGCAGGTATTTCGGCATTCAAATCTACGACGATGCGTTTGAGCGATGCCGCGCCACCTTTCAAAAATCCAGCAATACCGCTCCAGTCTTGGTTGTCTGTGATTCGCGAAATGCTTCCGTTGGTTTGTGTAGCTATAGATTTAGCAATTTTCTCGCAGTCACCTGTTCTTGAAAAATAGTATACCTTAGTCATAAAGTCCTCTTTCTATTCTTTGGTTTGCTCTTCTGTTTTCTCTTCTGTTTTCTTTGAACTTTTTATTTTGACCTTCTTTTTCTTTGAAAATAATTTCATGCCTAATTTAATAGGATAGACTAGATATTTTTTGCCTAGCGCTTTGTCGGCTTCTTTGAGTTGTGTAGGAATCTGAATACCCTGAGGGCAGTGGGTCATGCATTTGCCACAAGCGACGCATAGATCGGCACCCGACTTTGCAGTACCCATCCCGAGTAATTTTTGAATATAGAACGCTTTTGGCATCATTCCTCCAAAGAATGAGTTGCTGTTGTAGTCGGAGAATATTCCAGGAATATCCACGTTGAATGGGCAAGGCATACAATAATTGCAGCCTGTACATGATACTTTCATAAGCTCTTTGTAGACTTCTTTGATATCTGATATTAGGTGCAACTCTTCTTCGGTCATGCTATTCGGAGAAGTATTTTTGGCACAGTAAATATTATCTTTTATATGATCTAAATTATTCATTCCACTCAACACTACCGAAACTTCTTTGTGGTTGAATATCCATCGAAGTGCCCAAAACGCTGGGGATCGTTTAGGTTCAAAGTGTTCGATTTTCTCTTTAACTTTGGTAGGTGCTTTTGACGCTAAGTTGCCACCTCTAAGCGGCTCCATTACAACAACTCCAACACCCTTTTCGTATGCATATTCTAGTCCTGCAGTACCAGCTTGATTGGTTTCGTCGAGATAATTATATTGTATTTGGCAGAAGTCCCAGTTGTAGTCATCGATGATTTTTTTGAACTCTTCGCCTTTGCCATGAAATGAGAAACCGATATATCTAATTTTGCCGGCTTTCTTTTTCTCTTCTATGAATTCTAAGGCGCCCAAAGCTTTCAATTTTTCCCATCCTGCCAGGCTTCCGAGAGCGTGCATCAAGTAGTAATCGATATAATCAGTATCTAGACGCTCTAGTTGCGTATTAAAAAAAGTTTCGAATTGTTCTGGCTTTTTTATGAGGAATGTAGGCATCTTATTGGCAATAAATACTTTGTTGCGAATGTCGTGCTTTTTAATAAATTTGCCTAGCATAACTTCGCTTTTGCCACCATGATACGGGTAGGCTGTATCGAAATAGTTTACGCCTTTTTCAAAAGCATACCACATTTGTTCATCTGTGAGTTCTTCGTTAATACGTCCGTTTTTACTAGGAAATCTCATGCACCCATATCCCAGAATGGATAAATTATCTCCGCCCTTCACTAACTGTCTATATTGCATATATAAACCTCCTTATTTTTTGGTATTACTTATTATATCCACAAACTTACCAATTGTCTATACTATTTTTGGTAAGTGAGAGCATATACTTAATAGACAAACACTGTGAGGGGGTATTAGATGGGATATAGAGATGATTGGTTTAAAAATAATCAACCCAATGCTAATGGTCAATACAAATGTGTGCAATGCAAAAATACATTCGATAAAGCAGATATTGAGATAGATCATATTATTCCGAAACGCAAAGGGGGAACGGATGATCTCTGGAACTTACAATGCATGTGTAGAAGCTGCAATAGAAGTAAGGGTGCACGGCAAACTTCTGGAGAAACAGCGAAGAGTGTTTTTGGAGCGGTCTGTAATGGCGATGCCTTAAAATTGGCGGGGTCGATGGCTGGTCGTAAAGTTAAGGATATGCTTGGTATCAAATATAAACGAAAATAAAATCCTTCTGTAAATGAAGGATTATTTTTTTGTAAATCTGTCAATAATTTTGTGTAAGCTTATTTTTAAGGAGATGATTTGGTTGAAAATTTTGCATACTTCTGATTGGCATCTAGGCAAAAATTTGGACGGCTATAGCAGAATGGACGAGCAAGAAATATTTTTGCAGGACTTTGTCGAAATGGTGAATGAGCATGACGTAGACTTAGTGATTATCGCTGGCGATATATATGATACTCCAAACCCACCATCGCGAGCAGAAGCTATGTTTTATGCGACGCTAAAGCAGATTTCGAATAATGGACAACGACTTATTCTTGTAGTTGCAGGAAATCATGATAGTCCCGATCGATTAGCTGCAGCTGCGCCACTTGCAAAAGAGCATGGTATTATCATTGTTGGAACTCTTAGGCATGTGGTAGATACTGGCAATTATGGACAGCATTCTGTTGTGGCATCTGGAGAGGGCTTTGTCGAAATTGCCATCAATGGGGAAAGGGCCGTGATATTGGTAGTTCCGTATCCAAGCGAAAAGCGTTTAAATGAGTTACTATATGACTATATGCAAGCTACTGAAGATCAAGCTCAATCATATATCGATCACATCGCAATGTTGTTTAAAAATCTGGAACAAAATTATCGAGACGATACTATCAACTTGGCCGTGAGTCACTTGTTTGCATTAGGCAGCGAGGGTAGTGGATCAGAAACCGGTATTCAGACTCTTGGTGGCAGTTACTTGATTCCAGGGAGCTATTTGCCGCAGCGGGCTCAGTATATTGCGCTCGGGCATGTGCATAAAAAGCAAATCGTACCCGATACAAATAAGCGAGCGAGATATTCTGGAGCACCTCTACAATATAACAAGCGAGAAACTCAGACCCCAAAGGTGTGCTTTTTGATTGAGGCCGCAGCGGGAGAGGAATGCGTAGTTACCGAAATAGCTTTTGAAGTGTACAAGCCTATTGAAACTTGGCTGTGCGATAGCATTGACGATGCGATTGAAAAATGCGCCGCAAATGCCGATAGAGAATGTTGGGTATATCTTGAAGTGAAAACAGAGAAACCGTTATTGGAAAGTGATATCAAAAAAATTCGTGCACTGAAAAATGACATCATAAATATATTTCCTATATTTTCGGATCAAATTGAAGTAGATGTGGCTAAATTTGAAGATCAGACTGCAGAAGAATTGTTTGAGGCATTTTATTTTAAGCGAAAAAATGTTGCAGCGGATCCAGAGATTATAAATTTATTTAATTCGATTATGGAAGAGGTAGAAAATGAGGCCCATTAAATTAACCATACAAGGATTGAATAACTTTCAAAACGCCCAAGTGATAGATTTTGCAAAGCTTACCGAAAAAGGGCTATTTGGGATATTTGGTGCTACTGGAAGTGGCAAGTCGACGATTTTAGATGCTATCACATTTGCGCTCTATGGAGAGGTGGCAAGAAAAAGTAGTAATTATATCAATATCAATTGTAGCTGTGCGACGGTTAGCTTCGAATTTGCTATTGCAAAAACCACGTATATAATTGATCGAACAATTCAGCGTAAAAACAATTCTACCTCATGTAGACTTATAGAGTTAATCGACTCAAATCCTAAAGTGTTAGCAGATAAAGTTCGAGATGTTAATCTTGCTTGCAAAAATATTATTGGACTTAGCTTTGAAGATTTTTCGCGAACTGTTGTGTTGCCACAGGGAAAGTTCAGTGAATTTTTTCGGCTTAAGGGTGCGGATAGACGTGAAATGCTGGAGAGGTTATTTGGTTTAGAAAAGTATGGGCATAGGCTCAGTGAAAAAATTAAGAGTCGACTTGATGCATCTCAACGCAATTATAGTATTGTGCAAAGGCAATTGGTAGACTATGAAGATGCAACGGAAGAAAATTATGCGGCAACTAAACAGGCCTTGGATGCGGCAACGGCAAATTGTATTTCGCTCAAAGCATCGGCGGCAGCTGCAATGAAAACTT
The DNA here is from genome assembly GCF_030708075.1 of Candidatus Epulonipiscium viviparus. Lineage (GTDB taxonomy): Bacteria > Bacillota > Clostridia > Lachnospirales > Cellulosilyticaceae > Epulonipiscioides > Epulonipiscioides viviparus. The sequence continues at coordinate 1,552,316 of NZ_CP117982.1, forward strand.
ATAGCGATTATCAAGAGATTTGGAACAATCAGTTAAAATTAACCGAGTGGCTGCAGAAAAAAGACGCATTAGATGCGCAAAATGAAGTGATAAATGCAAATGCGGCGAGGCTTCAGAAGGCCAATATGGCTGATAAAGTGTATCCGTCGATGATGGCAGCAGAGCGTGTGGAAGTCAAGTTGAAAGCTCAATTGATACTCAAACGAGATTTTGATTTGCAACTAGAAATACTAAAAACGACTCAGGCTACAACAGAGGCAACGTACCAAGATCTGCTTACACAAAAAAATGTGGATGTTCCAGCGTTAAATGAGCAAAGGATTAACATCAATAAACTGGAGCAGGCAAAAACTAAGCTCGATGCTACCATTTTTGAAATAGACCAATTAGACGATAAAAAGGCAGAATATCTGCGAGCAAAAGATCTAACGGCTAAAGATATGGCAGCAGTTGAGATAGCAATTGCGGAGCTGGATGCTACTATCAAGAGCGATGAATCTGCATTAGCAACATTGGCAATAGACGTTGATACCAAAGAAGCTATTAGGCAGGGGTACGAATTATCTGGACAATATAAGCAAGCCGCGGCAGATGTAGAGGACAAACGCAACAGGACGGCCGACATATATGCGACAGTGAAAAATCTGACCGCACAGAAAAATCAACTTTTAGAACGAGGGATATCTGCAAAGGCCGCCTGTGATGCTGCAACTAAAAATTTAACGGCATTACAAACCGAACAGATGTCGGCAAAAATTCGATTGACATTAGCAGCTGGTGCGCCATGCCCTGTGTGCGGATCTGTCGAACACGTAGCAGTGAAAACTAGTGATACTGTAGAAGTTTTGGCGATTCGAGAATTAGAAGATAAAAAAATCGTAGCAGAGGATTTACGCAATGAGCTTAGAGCAAAATATAAAAGTGCTAGCGATAGGTTGGTGGACAAAAATCAGCTCCTAATACAATATCAGCGTGATGAGGATGCTGCTATAGCAAATCTAGATTCGATGAAAGCGAAATTGAAACAGCTCACTGATGAAACAGCGATTGTAAATTTTGAAGCAAAATATTTGGAAGTGGTACGAGATGAAAAATCTAGCGCACGACTGGCGGTTAATATTGAGGAAAATCGCAAGAAGCATCAGGCTATATCTGAACAGTATAAAGGGCATCAAGAGAATCTCGTTAAAATTCAAAATGAGATAAATGTAATAGATGCAACCACGACGGTCAAAGCGGAGCTCATTGGTGCTTATACAGAAGAAGTTGTGGACATTATAGCAACACTGACAACAGCCAACGCAACAGGCAACGCAACAGCTATATCGAATTATGTGGCACAGGTTTTGAATAGCATTGGGTCATTGGCTCAGATAGATGCGAAATTGGCTCAAATTGCTTTAGACTTCGAGCGCGCAGCAGCAGCAAAAGTGGAGGCAGACCAAGCTGTTGCAACTGCCATGCAGACCAAGGTGGCTATTGATACTGCGGTAAAATCGCTAGAAATTGACTATACAGAGGTAATAGACTGTCTGAATGCGGCATTGGCTCAATATGATTATGCTGATGTGGAGCAAGTGGCGAAGGACGTCTTGGATGAAGCGAGCAAGATCGCAATAGAAGAGGAGATCTCGGCGTATAACAGGGGTTTGGATGAAATTTCTGGTGCGATCAGAGTTTTGAATGAACACATTTCAGGAGCGGTTGTTTCGGAAGATGACTGGCGCGCTGTGCAAGTGGCGAGGGATATAGCGGAAGCAGAATTTTTGGAGGCCAACAACGCTGTAATTTCTGTGGGGAATAATCTCAAAGTGATAGAGGCAAAATTAGAGAAAGCTTTGGAGCTAAATTTAGAGGCCGAAAAAATTAGTAAAGAGATTGAGTTGTTAAATAGCTTGTTTAATTTGTTTAAGGGCAAAATGTTTGTGGAGTTTATTGCAATAGATAAGTTGAAATATATTGCGATGGAGGCTTCGAAAAAATTGTTTGCGATAAGCAATGGTCGATACGAATTGGCGCTGAACGCAGATGGTGGATTTATGATTAAGGACTACGCAAACGGTGGCGCGGCTCGAGATGGCTCAACATTGTCTGGCGGCGAAACCTTTTTGGCATCATTGTCATTAGCATTGGCGCTTTCGTCGCATATACAGCTTCGAGGCTCCGTTCCGCTTGAGTTATTTTTTTTGGACGAAGGATTTGGAACGTTGGACGAAAATTTACTAGATGTAGTGATTGGGTCATTGGAGCAGTTACACAACGATAAGCTGAAGGTGGGAATCATTTCGCATATGGCAGCGATCAAAAGTCGGGTGCCGGCCAAACTGATTTTGGCATCTTCGACAGCGGGCAATGTGAATGCCACGATTTCGCTAGACTAAATTGCGGCAACGGCAAATATTCGAGAGGTTGGAGTATTTGCTTTGCCCAAAATTTATATACACTATAATTGACAAATGGATAATAAATGTTATAATTTAGTTATAAGCAAACAAAGACGGGAGATGAATAACTATGCGTATATTTCGAAAACTATTCACTAGGAAAAATGAACAGCAACCTACATTAATAGACCAAGAACATTTGGAAGAGATGAGACTTTCTTTGAAGACTAAAGTTTTGCCTATTGTGGTGTTAGATAATTCTTGGCATAAAATTAAAAATATTGTAGCGGATAGAGAGTTTTTCGATTTGGAGAACAAGGTAATGGATTTGCTTAAAAAAAGAGGTCAACTTACATATGATATTGAAAAGGCTACGAAAACGAAAAATAAACTTCTTTCTCAAATTTTGGAAATTAGTGATCGATTAAATAATACTGCATTGGCAAATAACGCTTTGCTAGAGCAGGAGATAACACTGTCGCGAGAAACTCTATTGCAGATGAATGATTATTTGGATATGTTTGCGATAGAATCTGCTGTGGTGGAGGAAGATTTGGTTACATATAATTTGTTGCTGGTAGAAAATACGGTTGTAAAGAGTTATACTATAATGATGGAATATCGCGAAAAGATTTCTGAGTTGGACAAAGAGATAGACCAGTATAGAAATTTGTTGCTACTTAAAAATAGCGAGAAAAAGCAATACGAGACGGCGCAACAAGAGCTGTATAATTATTTGCATCAGATTGTGGGGCGCAGTAGCATAGAAAAATTAGACAAGATTGTGAGTGTTGAGAAAGAATGATAGTTGGAATAGGTACAGATATTATAGAAATAGATCGTATAGAAAAGATTGTGGCTGAAAATACTACTTTTGTAAAAAAAATTTTTGCCGAATCAGAAGTGGATTATTTGGCTCAAAAAAAGTACAGGCCTGAATCAATTGCAGGTTTGTTTGCAGCAAAAGAGGCGGTAAGCAAAGCAATGGGAACAGGATTCAGAAATATAAAAATGTCAGAAATAGAAATTACTCATACAGGTCTTGGACAACCTCAAGTAGTTTTGAATGGCATGGCAAAGGAGCGAGCAGAGGAGTTGACAGTAAGTAATATTTGTATTAGTATTTCACATTGTAAAAAGTATGCAATTGCGTATGTTATTATGGAAAAATACACATAAGACCCGTAAATTATTAGTATATTTAAAGAGTGATGAGTTTTTATAGGAGGTTGTATGGCTTTTTTAAAACCACGCGTAATAGCAGAAGTAAACTTGAGTGCAATAAGGCATAATTATAGAGAAATTAGAAAAATTATTCCCAAAGAGGTGGAAATAATGGGTGTAGTAAAAGCAGATGCGTATGGGCATGGCGCAATTCGGGTATCGAGCATCTTGCAAGAAGAGGGGGTAGATCGACTAGCAGTGGCAATAGCAAAGGAAGGCGAAGAGCTGCGGGTATCCGGAGTGACGTTACCGATTTTAGTTTTGGGATATACGCCCCAAGCCGATATCGAGCTTCTTATTGTTAATGATTTAACGCAGACGGTCTTTTCGTACGAAATGGCCGAGTATATTTCGATGGAGGCTAGCAAGTTTAACAAAACAATCAATGTTCACATCAAAATTGATACTGGAATGGGGCGTATAGGATTTTTGCCAAATACAAATAGTATATTAGAGATACGAAAAATCATGAATTTGCCACATATCAATGTAGAAGGATTATTTACGCATTTTGCAACTGCGGATGAAGAAGATCGATCATATACTAAAGAACAATGGAGTGTATTTAAAGGGTTTATTAATGAGCTTAAAGATTTTGACATAGAAATTCCGTTAATACATGCATCAAATAGTGGAGCAATATTAAGTTATCCTCACACATATTTGGATATTGTGCGACCTGGCATTGTACTTTATGGGCACTATCCATCAGAATTTTTAGAACATAAAAAAATTTCTTTAATGCCTTCGATGAGTTTAAAAACGCAGGTAGTGCATTTAAAAGAACTCTCGAAAGACAAATGTGTTAGCTATGGCAAAAGCTTTGTAACGACGCGCAAAACGAAGATAGCGACTATTCCGATAGGCTACGCTGATGGCTACCCAAGACGATTATCAAACAAAGCATCTGTCTTGATTAACGGAGAGTATGCAAAAATCATTGGCAAAATCTGCATGGACCAATTTATGGTTGATATAACAGATATTGGAAAAGTTGATATTGGAGATGAAGTAGTTTTATTTGGTGTCCAAAAAGGCAAATCCATTCTGGTTGAAGAGCTAGCAAGCACTGCAGATACTATAAACTACGAGTTGATCTGTACGATAGGCAAAAGGGTGCCAAGACGCTACATTGATTGATAGGAGTATAAAAAAAAACTTGTAGGGAATACTAAGTACAGATTTCCTACTCTTTAGAGGTGATTTGAGTAAATAAAACTTGGTTAAGATGAAGGAAATTAACCTGATGCATTTTGAAATAGAAAGAGAGGCCCAATTGTATTATGACGATATATAGTGGAGTGTGAATAAAATGATAGTTAAACGTGGTGATATATTTTATGCAGATTTAAGTCCTGTCATAGGGTCCGAGCAAGGTGGTATTCGTCCTGTATTGGTTGTGCAAAATGAAATGGGAAATAGATTTAGTCCCACTGTTATTTGTGCGGCAATAACATCAAAAATTAATAAGGCTAAACTCCCAACCCATGTGGAAATAGATGATAAATATTATGGTATAGTAAAAAAGTCAGTAATTTTATTAGAGCAAATTAGAACTATCGATAAAAAAAGATTAAAAGAAAAAATATGCCACTTAGATCAGGATTTAATGAAACAAGTAGATAAGGCTATACTTGTGAGCTTTAGCATAGGTACATAGACTACTTAGTTTCACGTTAAAAAGCAGAAGACTAGAGTTTTGCTAGTCTTTTTTATTGACAAATTTCAAAAATTATTTAATATATATATATGGGATAACTAATAGAAAGTAGGGAGTAGATGGAACAATCAAAATTAACTCAACAAGCAAAAGAAGCAATTGATTATGCCGAACATATTATGGTGCAGTTTAACCATAAATATCTGGGAACAGAACACATGCTAGTGGGTTTGGCACATGTAGATGGATCGATTTCTAAAACAGCTCTTAACAACCAGCAGATCAAAGAAGACGATTTGGTTCAAAAAATTCGTGAAATTATTGGCAAAGGAAGTGCCGGAGATAAAACTCAAGTAGGGTTTACTCCTAGGATGAAACTGCTGCTTGATAAAAGTGACAAATTAGCCAAACAGCTTGGTACTACTGAGGTTGGAACAGAGCACATATTGATGGTTTTGTTAAAAGAACCGCAATCTGTTGCAATTAGAATTTTGGAACTTTTGAAAGTTGATACAACAAAACTCTATATAAGCTTGAATAATATTGTAGTTGGTGATAAAATTAAGGATATCAATTTTAATATTAATAGCATGAAAGAAAATAAAGCAAGTTTGACACCAACTCTAGACAAATTTAGTCGAGATTTTACTCAGTTAGCCCTAGGCGAAAAGTTCGACCCTGTTATAGGTCGTGAGTTAGAAATCGAAAGAATGATTCAAATTTTATCACGTAGGACCAAAAACAATCCTTGCCTTATAGGAGAACCAGGGGTTGGAAAGACAGCAGTTGTGGAAGGGTTGGCTCAAAAAATCGTTATTGGTGCTGTGCCTAGTATTTTAAAAAACAGACGAGTGGTATCTCTCGATTTGTCTAGCTTAGTTGCAGGCACTCGCTATAGAGGTGAATTTGAAGAACGCATCAACAAGGTTATTAAAGAAATTGTAGACGCCGGGGATCTAATTCTGTTTATTGATGAGCTGCACACAATTATTGGCGCCGGCTCTGCAGAAGGGACCATGGATGCATCGAACATTCTTAAACCTTCGTTGGCTCGTGGAGATTTACAATTAATTGGGGCAACGACTTTGTCTGAATATCGTAAATATATAGAAAAAGACGCGGCGCTGGAGAGAAGATTTCAACCTGTTATGATAGAAGAACCTACTTCTGCTGAAACTTTGGAAATATTAGAGGGCATTAAGAAGCATTATGAAAATCATCACCAGGTAACTATATCCGAAGGGGCTTTAAAATCTGCAGTAAAGCTTTCGAAGCGATACATTAACGACAGATTTTTGCCAGACAAAGCAATAGATTTAATCGATGAGGCGGCGTCCCGTGTACGACTTAGAGCCTATACTTCTCCAGAAAAAATTAAGGAAACTGAGCTAAATTTATTAAAAGTTTCGAGCCAAAAAGAAGAAGCCATTATAGAAGAAGAATATGAAAAAGCAGCTTCTATCAAAAAAGAAGAGAACCTTCTAAAGGAAAAGCTAATCAAACTTACTAAAGATTGGGAAGATAAGCAAACCAAGAGTAATCAAATTGTGACAGACGAGGATGTTGCAGATGTAGTTAGCAGCTGGGTAAATATTCCTGTAAATCGGCTAAATAGTGAAGATACGGCCAAGCTCAAAAACCTCGAAAAAGAATTACACGAGCGTATCATTGGCCAGGATGAAGCAATAGTAAGCGTTTCTAAGGCAGTTCGTCGTGGGCGAGTGGGGCTTAAAGATCCCAATAGGCCAATCGGTTCATTTTTATTTTTGGGGCCAACTGGTGTTGGAAAAACAGAGCTTACAAAAGCTTTAGCATTTACCTTATTTGGAAATGAACATGCTATGATTAGAATTGATATGAGTGAGTATATGGAAAAGCATTCTGTATCTAAATTGATAGGATCACCTCCTGGATATGTTGGATTTGAAGAAGGCGGCCAAATAACTGAGAAAATTAGAAAAAAACCGTATAGTGTAATTTTACTAGATGAAATCGAAAAGGCACATCCAGATGTGTTTAATATGTTATTGCAAATTCTGGACGATGGGCATGTTACAGATTCGAAGGGGAGAAAAGTAGACTTTAAGAATACGATCATTATAATGACTTCTAATATAGGTGCGACGCAAATTACTGCACCTAAACGAGTGGGTTTTGTGGATACAACCAATGCAGATAGAGAATATAAAGATATGAAAAAAACTGTGATGGAAGAAGTTAAGAAGTTATTTAAACCAGAATTTCTTAATCGATTGGATGAGACGATTGTATTTCATCCGTTAACAACCGGAAATATCGAAGAAATTGCACAGGTTATGACAAAATCACTTATTAATAGAATTTCTAAAAACGTAGGAGTAAACTTAAAGCTTTCTGAGTCTGCTATCAAGCTCTTAGCAAAAAAAGGTTATGACCAAGCATATGGTGCACGACCTCTCAAACGTGTAATCCAATCTGAAATTGAAGACAAATTGGCGGATAAAATGTTGGAAGGTAAAATTTTGGAAGGGGATAATGTGAAAGTTAAAGTTAAGGAAGAAAAGTTAATCTTTACAAAATAGCATGAGGAGGATTTCAAAATGGCAATAGTAGAAGAGTTAATTCGAGTAAATGACGATGGGTCACTAAGTTTTGGAAATTATTTATTACCCGCGAAGGATAAAGTCGAGGAATTTATAATTGATGGGGTAAGTTTTAAGGCAAAAACCTTTAATGAAGTGACCAAGTTGAAAAGAGAAGGACAATTAGTATATGAATCTATTCCAGGGACAGCTGTGCATCATTTTTCTGTTTCTGATGAAAAAGTCTATTTCACTATCGAGGGATATGCTCCTACTGGAATAACTCTAGAACTCACACCTAGTACAACTTATCAGTTTAAAATTGACGGGCAAGAAGTTGCCTTAGTCAAGACGACTGCAACTGGTAAGGTTAGTATTCATGTCGATGCGGTGAAAGAACCTCAGACAATCGAATTAATTAAAAAGTAATACAAAAGGGGAGCGAATGGGCTCCCCTTTTTAGTGCCATTGTATAGGCGTTTGTTTGGTTTTTATTAATATTTCATTTGCTATATTAAAGTGATTGCAGCCTATAAAGCCACGGTTTGCAGAAAGGGGGCTCGGATGAGTGGATTTGAGAACATAGTGAATGGGGTTTGTGATTAGGCTTTCTTTTTGCTGTGCATAATTACCCCATAGCATAAAGATAACTGGTGTTTGCTTTGTGTTTACTATTTCTATAATCCTATTAGTAAAAATCTCCCAGCCTTTTCCTTGATGCGAATTGGCTTGCCCTTCTCGTACGGTTAAAACCGCGTTTAATAGTAAAACTCCTTGCTTGGCCAAATATTCTAGATTGCCACTTTTGGGGGTGGTTCCGATTTCTTTAAAGATATTTACAAGAGAGGGGGGAATTCGTACGCCGTCGTTTACAGAAAATGCAAAGCCATGAGCTTGGTTTCGTCCGTGATATGGGTCTTGCCCTAGTATTACGACTTTTATGTCGGGAGTATATTTGAGGGCATTGAAAATGTCTTTTCGGGGTGGAAACACAGTGTGATTGGCATACTCATAATCTAAAAATTGCATCAAATCCTGAAAGTATGGCTTTGATTTTTCGGGTGTCAGTTGAGGCAAAATATTCATTAAAATGTACCGCAGTTAGAATAAGCGTAGCTTTCGTTATGGTTACTCATATCTAATCCTCGTTTCTATATAATAATTACATTTAAGTTATTGCCAGTAAAATTAAATTATATACCAATAACAAAAGCCGAATATCCCTTGTAGGTCTTATTTTTTATCGTCCAACATATCATCGGTGATAGTTTGTTCTAAAATTTCTTTTATATCTTTTTGAACAGTTGGATTAACTTTCATCTGATCTGTATGGCTGATTTCCTTTACCGTTTTGTCTTTTTCTTTGGCTTCGTCTCGTCTTCTAATATAATATGGTATAGCTATTGCTAGCGCTATTGTGATAACAGCGGTATAGGAGAAAAAGCTTCCGGCTACATATTTTTCTACAAATAATAGGGCTATAATTCTGAGCAGGTAGCTGAGTTGCTGGCGATTGCCGATGAGATCGTTGATGATGACATAAGAAACGATACCAAACACTATTCCTTCTGATATGCTATAGGTAAATGTCATGGCCATTATTGTGAGGAATGCTGGAATGCCTTCTTCCGCATCGGTGAAGTTGATTTTGCTTATTGATCCCATCATATAGAATCCAACTATAATCAAGGCCGGTGCAGTGGCAAAAGCTGGGATTGCTAAAAATATTGGGGATAAAAATAATGATATTGCAAATAATATAGCAACCACAACTGCTGTGAGACCTGTTCGGCCACCTTCTGCGACTCCAGATGCGCTTTCGACGTATGTTGTCGTTGTGCTTGTTCCGATGCATGCGCCCACTGTTGTTGCAATAGCGTCGGCCATTAACGCGCCTTTCAGTCTTGGCAAGTTGCCGTCTTTATCTAGCATATTGGCTTTGGTTGAAACTCCCATTATTGTGCCCAGTGTATCGAATAGATCGACAAATAGAAATGCAAATACGATAGCAAAGAATTCGCCTGTTAGTAACATGCTAAAATCGAATTTGAATAAAAGTGGTTTGATACTAGGTACAGCCAAGCCGTTTGCAAAGTTTGGGATCAAACTATAAAATGCAGGATTACCTTCTGTTAATGGAATATATGGCACATAGAGCCCGCCTAATTCGCAAATTATTCCTAATATGTAAGTGCCTAGTATTCCTAAAAGGATTGCACCTCTCACTTTTTTTACGACTAATATAGAAATTATACCTAACCCAACCAATGCTAAAAAAATAGATATCCCCACGTTGTTAAACGTATACATTTCTCCAGCAAACGATGCGTTATATTTGGCAAAACTAAAGATGCTTACTTTTGTCGCACCATCGGCAACTACCAAATTGGCATTTTGAAAACCAATGAAGGCAATGAAAAATCCAATTCCTGTTCCTACCGCATACTTTAGGTTTTGTGGAATTGCTTTGAAAATTGATTCGCGCACATTAAAAAATGACATGATTAAAAATATGATGCCTTCTACCAAAACGGCTGTTAACGCAACTTCAAAACTTATGCCCATTCCGATAACTACGGTAAAAGCAAAGAAGGCGTTTAGCCCCATTCCAGGTGCTAATGCAAAAGGATAGTTTGCCATAAAGGCCATACACAGAGTACCCACAATTGCGGCAATGGCCGTTGCCGTAAATAGTGCACCAGCGTCCATTCCAGCTGCAGATAGCAGATTTGGATTTATGGCCAAAATATATGCCATTGTCATGAAAGTTGTAATGCCTGCAACAAGTTCGGTCTTAATATTTGTGCCATTTCCCTTTAAGTCAAAAATTTTCATTTCTCAACCTACTTTCTATTATAGATAGTACAATGATATAATAAAAATATTGATAGGTCAACCGTGAATTACAAAAAAATATTATTATAATAATATTTTTTATTTTTTTATTTTAATTTTTTTTTTTTTTTTTTTTTTTTTTGATTTTACTTGACATTTTCTGTCGAATAAGCAAAAATATAGTCATATATTTATTAATAGAAAGGAATTAATCAGAATGTTTTTAAAAAAGATAAAAGCTCATTTTTTAGAAAATGCAAATATCAAGACTGAAATACTTTTTGGAAAGGTTTGTGATATAGAAGAAGAGCCTAAGGAGCATATTCTATTTATTAAAACGCTTATGAAAGAACTTACAGCCAAAGCAAAGCTACTCAAAAAAAAATGTGGCGTATATTCTGATACTATTGCAATTAATGATCCTCTCTCGAACAGCTTTATTGCACCTGATATAGCTTTAAAGCGACTAGACAAAAAATCATCAATTTTACTGGGCGTTGAAGTATGGGCTCAGGCAACTAGTCTAAAAGAACGTCGCACTCGTATGGAAGTTTATAAAAATAGCAAGGTGAAGTATTTTTTAGAAATCTTTTATTTTACGAGAACGTTTAAATTACATCAGCTTATGGGGCGAACATATAGCGTTATTGCATCTAGTTCAAGTTGCTTGCCAATAGATTTAGAAAATTTATCCATGATAGAACGTGACCACATTCTAAATAAATATACTCTAAATTTGAGTAATCCTAATCTATCTATAAATCTATACGATTGCTTTACTAAGGTAGATCTGAAATTGCAGCGTGTGGGTGCGATTATATAATTACACATATAAAAAAAGTAGGAACACAAAAATTTATGTCCTACATTTTGGTCTTTGTTAATCTGCTATATGGCGTTTCGATTGTAGCATCCATAGCTCATATGCCAAGTCGGATCCACTGCGTATTAACATTAATATTAATATTAGTATAGAAAACTTTTTCATAATTACTCCTTCATTTATCAAATATCAAATTTATTTATTACATTTTGCGAGGTATATTGGAATTGGCAAGCTTCTCTAATAAACCAGGTACATCTTGAAACTTAGCCAAAATTATCATGGCAGCAATGACATATGGCTTATGGCTAGCTTGCTTATATAGTTGCTTGCGATGCTTATCAAAAACAGCGGCGTCGACTTCTCCGTGCTCGCAACTGACATTAGTTATATCCACAGGTAGGCAGTGCATATACAATGCGTTATTGGTGGTTTTCATTAAGTCTGATGTACAGGTCCAGTTTTTATAAAACGCGTTTTCTGCTTTAAGTTCGTTTTCGAGAATATTCATCTTATTATAGTTATTTTGTTCATACAGTTTAGAATTTTGTTCCATCATTGCAAATGGTGCCCAATTTTTTGGGTACACAATGTCTGCATCTTTGAATGCCTCTTCTATATTATGTGTAAGGGTGTAGCTACCATGGCTTATCTTTGCATTCTTTGCGGCAATGACCTCCACTTCTGGCATAATGTTATACCCTTCTGGATGGGCTAAAACTACATTCATCCCAAATCTAGTCATCAGCCCCACAATTCCCTGTGGCACCGATAGCGGCGTTCCTGCAGTTGGTGAATACGACCAGCTGATGGCAATCTTTTTTCCTCTTAAATTTTCAATTCCACCGTATACATTGATAAGATGAAGCATATCGCTCATGGTTTGTGTCGGGTGGTCTACATCACATTGCAAGTTGATTAAAGTTGGCCTCTGTTCGAGGATACCTTCGTCGTAGCCTCGCGTTACCGCATCTGCGATATCATGCATATACGTATTGCCCTTTCCAATATATTTGCTATCGCGAACACCGATTACATCCGCCATAAATGATACCATGTTTGCAGTCTCGCGTGCAATATTTCCAGAGGCTAATCTAGACTTTTCTTCTGCTAAATTGGTAGCTGAAAGTCCCAGCAGGTTACATGCTGATGCGAATGAAAATCGTGTTCTGGGAGAGTAGTCTCGAAATATTTCAACCCCCAAACCGCTATCAAACACTTTGGTACTTATATTATTTTCTCGCATATGGCGCAGAGCTTCGGCCACTATCCACACCGCATCTAATTCGTCTTTTGTTTTTTCCCAGGTAAGAAAAAAATCATTGCCGTACATCCTATTTAATTTTAGATCCTTTAACTGAGATATATAAGTAGGCAACAAAAACGGATTTAATAACTCTAAATATTTTTTCACTGCATCTTTTTCCATGTGATATCCCTCCATTTAAATTAGTTTTGCGTAACAATTCAGGTAAATATCTAGGCAGAACAGCATGCGTATACCTCCTTATTAGCACTTATAAAAGTATATGTCAGTTTTTGTCCATTTATTGTAAGAGAATATAATAATAACATATAAATAAGTTTTTTCTAATATTATTACAATATTTTGTTGCGCTAAATAAATTTCTATTAATATTACTTTACAAATTCTTCCAATTAATATATAATGGTATCCATAATTTTGAACCATATTAGGAGGTCAAGATGAGTATATATCTCTCAAAATATGGAGACCACGTATATGTCTCGTGATAATATGACTAGCGTCGATACTTGGGAAATAATTTCTGATGAAAAGGTGGCGGCGATTCTATTGCACAGGTTTATCAGATGGACTTTTTGCTACATATGATAATGGAATTAATGCAGGATTATATTTGACAACTCGGGGTTTTATAAATTACAGCTACCAGAAAATTTTTCAAGTACAAATCAAATTATGACAATAGGAGATGCGACTTCTGTTGTTACAAAATAAACGTCGCACAAATTAGGAGGAAATTTTATGAAATTGGCAAAAATATTTACTGTGTTCGCAGTGGGAACAATGCTTTCGGTATCTACAAACACAATAAACGCAGCTGAGACAGTAGTTTTGGGCAAAAGCGATGCGTTATATGATAGCTTTTCTCAAATTTATCAAATGAACTTTTCTGATCAAGACGCAAACTATGGTCTTGCAGTAAATGATAAAGGACTTTTTGCTACATATGATAAAGGTGAAAATTGGGAACCTTTTGCAACTGATAAGTTTTCGCATAAATGGAAAAAGACTACTTCTTTATCTGCAGTAGCGCTCGATCCAGATGATCACGATACAATTTACGCAGGTGCGGGCGGGTTTTGGAGTACCGAAGATCCTCGTACAAATGCAAATCGATATAAAAGTCGAGACAATGGAGTGGTCGCAGGTACCATCTTTAAATCGACAGACGGTGGAGAGTCCTGGTCCGCTGAAACTGCCGGCTTGCCCGCAACATCAGAAATCGGCCAAATATTTATTCATCCTCAAAATAATAACAAATTATATGTGGCAACATCGCATGGTAACTTTATAAGTAACGATGGCGGCGCGACATACGAACCAATTAACGACGGCTTGGCAGATCCCGTATCGGGAGAAGTTTATGTGAGAGACTTGGCATTCCATTATAATGAGGCAGAAGATCAGGTGACTCTTGTGACGGCATTGCTAACAATCTGGGAAAATAAGGAAAATGAAGAGCTAACTCACACCAGCGGCGGCATATACAAAAGTCTGGATGAGGGCAAAACGTGGGAATCGCTAAACGATGGCTTGCTGATTACTTATACGCCAGATTTACCTGGAATGGAAGATTGGTTTACTGCTAAAAATAAAAGGGAAATTACCGAACCTCAATATATATTGCCTAGCTTTAGAGAAGTGGAAATCGACCCTCAAAATCCAAACATTTTATATGCCATACACAGTGGTCAAGAGCAGGAGAGCGATATATGGAGATCTAAAGATGGGGGCCAAACTTGGAATCATATCGATTACGCGGCGATGGAGGCAATAAAAATCAGTGCCTTGAATGAGTCGACAGATGTGGTAGTTGCATCGGTAGTTGACGTGACAAAATCAAATAGTGCTCTCGACGAGGCGGTGGATGAATTTACTGATGCGTTTGCGAAAACAGGAGATACATTCGCCACAGTTGGAAAGACAGTAACTGGCGCAGGAAAAGCTGTTGTTGACGCAGGAAAAGCTGTTGTTGACGCAGGAAAAGCCGTTATAGATGCGGGAAAAGCCGTGTGGACAGCTGGAGGAGCATTAGTTAGCGCAGGCGGAGCGGTTGTTGACACTGTAGGAGCGGCGGTCGAAGTAGTTTCGGAAACATCTGTAGGAAAGGCAGTGACGGGAGTTGTAACAGCAGCTGGGGAGGCTGCAGCGGACATAGCCGTAGCGGCAGGAAAAGCTATTGCGGATGCAACTACATCTGCAGGAAAAGCTATTGCGGACGCAACTACATCTGCAGGAAAAACGGTGGTCGAATTTTTCGAATCTGATGATGATGAGCCCGCCGATGTGAAAGAAGAAGGAACGGTGGCATCTTCAGGAAAAATAGTGATCGAATTTTTCGGCTTTGATAATGATGATGAGCCCGTAGATGCGGAAGAAGCGGTGGTCGAAGTTTTCGAAACTGCTACTGATGAGCCCGCAGATGAGGAAGAAGGAATAATGGCATCTGCAGGAAAAAAGGTGATCGAATTTTTCAGCTTTGATAAGGATGATGAGCCCGTAGATACGGAAGAAGAAGGAATGATGACATCCGAGGAAAAAGCTAAAGCTATTGAGGACGCAACCAAATCGGCAGAAAAAGCTATTGAGGACGCAACCAAATCGGCAGAAAAAGCTATTGAGGACGCAACCAAATTGGCAGAAAAAGCTATTGAGGACGCAACCAAATCGGCGGAAAAAGCTATTGCGGATGCAACCACATCGGCGGAAGAAGAAGGAATAATGGCATCTACAGGAAAAGCTATTGCGGACGCCGCCACATCAGCAGGAAAAAAGGTGATCGAATTTTTCAGCTTTGATAAGGATGATGAGCCCGTAGATGCAGAAGAAGCGGTGGTTGAAGTTTTCGAATCTGCTGCTGATGAGCTCGCAGATGCGGAAGAAGCGGTGGTTGAAGTTTTCGAATCTGCTACTGATGAGCCCGCAGATGAGGAAGAAGGAATAATGGCATCTACAGGAAAAGCTATTGCGGACGCCGCTACATCGGCAGGAAAAAAGGTGATCGAATTTTTCAGCTTTGATAAGGATGATGAGCCCGTAGATGCGGAAGAAGCGGTGGTCGAAGTTTTTGAATCTGCTACTGATGAGCTCGCAGATGCGGAAGAAGGAATAATGGCATCTACAGGAAAAGCTATTGCGGACGCCGCCACATCAGCAGGAAAAAAGGTGATCGAATTTTTCAGCTTTGATAAGGATGATGAGCCCGTAGATGCGGAAGAAGCGGTGGTCGAAGTTTTTGAATCTGCTACTGATGAGCCGCAGATGCGGAAGAAGCGGTGGTCGAAGTTTTCGAAACTGCTACTGATGAGCCCGCAGATGCAGAAGAAGCGGTGGTCGAAGTTTTCGAAACTGCTACTGATGAGCCCGCAGATGCAGAAGAAGCGGTGGTCGAAGTTTTCGAAACTGCTACTAATGAGCCCGCAGATGAGGAAGAAGGAATAATGGCATCTACAGGAAAAGCTATTGCGGACGCCGCTACATCAGCAGGAAAAAAGGTGATCGAATTTTTCAGCTTTGATAAGGATGATGAGCCCGTAGATGCGGAAGAAGCGGTGGTCGAAGTTTTCGAAACTGCTACTGATGAGCCCGCAGATGCGGAAGAAGAAGGAAAGATAGTATCGACAGGAAAAGCCATTGCGGACGCCGCTACATCGGCAGGAAAAGCTATTGCGGGCGCCGCCACATCTGTAGGCAAAACGGTGGTCGAATTTTTCTCATCTACTGATGATAATGATTTAGAGATGGCTGCGGATAGAGCTGAAGCTGCTGCAAATAGGATCGAGCTTGCTGCAGATAGAATCGAGCTTGCTGCAGATAGAGCAATGCTTGCGGCAGAGAAGGCGGAGATTTCGGCGGAAACGGAAGATGAATCAGATAAATGAAGAGAAGATAAGTCTGAGGAAGTGATTTATACTGGTGAGCTCTTGGTATCTAATGAGGACTTTCCAGCAGGAGAAACGGTGAGGCTCAACGCTACGATGGTTGATTGGCAAAATTATACAGTAAAATTAAGCGCAACGGCTGATATTGCTGTCTTGACACCTCAAGTATTGCAAGCTACGGGAAATGTAATAAGCTTGGAATTTATTATGCCGAGCAGAGACGTGAATGTATTAACAGATTTTAGATTTGAGTTTGAGTAGGAGGAATCTATGAAATTAGCAAGGTTATTTATAGTATTGACAATGGTGACGCTATCCTCAGTGGCAGTTAACGCGGCAGAAACTGTAACTTCTGGTACTCCAGAATTTGCAAAAGCGTTGAACACAGAGCGAATCAATTCTATAGAAGAGATCGAGTGGCATCAAATTTCTGTTGGCTCTCAGGGCGGTGCAGATAGCTCGTTTTTCCATCCGACAGATCCCGATTACGTTTATATTTCCCAGAACATGAGAACGACTTATATGTCTCGCGATGGAATGACTAGCGTTGACACGTGGGAAACCATTTCCGACGAAGATACTAATGGCAATTTGACATCGATATCTCAAGTCTATCAGATGAAATTTTCGCTACAAGATGAGGACTTTGGTGTTGCAGGAAATAACAGTGGGCTGTATGTAACAAACGACAAGGGAAAAAATTGGCGACCGTTTGCCGAGGACACATTCTCTCATGAATATTCGAAGATGAAATCAGTTTCTGCAGTGACAATCGATCCCGAGGATGATGATATTATTTATGCCGGGCTCGGGGGATTTTGGAAAAACAAAGACTCTCGAACAGATGCAAAGCGATATAAAGCAGCACCCAAAAATTCTGCAGGTGCTATTTATAAGACAACTGATGGAGGAAAAACTTGGACTAGAAACACTGCGGGGCTCCCAGCAGCGGCAGAGATCGGGCAAATTTTTGTACATCCCAAAGAACGCGACACTCTTTATGTGGCAACATCGCATGGAAACTTTATAAGCCACGATGGCGGCGCTACCTACGAACCAATTAACGACGGCTTAGCGGACCCCGTATCGGGCGAGGTTTATGTGAGGGATTTGGCATTCCATTACGATGAGGAAACAGACCAGGTGACTCTGGTGACTGCAACGTTAACTGTATGGGATACCGATGAAAATAAGGATTTGGTGCATACAAGCGGTGGCGTATATAAAAGTCTCGATGAGGGGGCAACGTGGGAATCGCTAAACGATGGCTTGATGGTTGATTACACACCATTTACTGTTTCGGAAGTTATTAACGCGGCGCCTATGCAAGGATTCACGGTGGGTGTTCGTCAATGGTTTGGATACAAAGACAAAGCCGAGTTACTGGCTAATGTAAATTTACCAAAAACAATATTACCAAACTTTAGAGAAGTGGAAATCAATCCTGTAAATCCGAACATTTTATATGCTGTAAATTGTGGTCGCAAAGAAGTTAGCGTTGAGCCAGAGGGGGTTTGGATCTCCGAAGACGGTGGTAAAAATTGGTTTATTTCGACCCGAATTGGAAGAGGTTACCAAGAAGATGCCGACTACTGGGCGGCGCAATACGCACCTGAAGATGTGGACCTAACCACTCGGAATGTGGCGATTGGCGGAGAGGAAGACTGGTCGTGGATGTTTGAGGGCAAATACCCTATGCTAGCGTATCAGTTTTTGGCAGTAAGCCCCGATGGCGAAACGCTAATTACGCATGTATTTAAATCGAGAATCGTATCGCGTGATGGGGGTAGAACTTGGGAGCAAGTTGATTCTGTGGAGCTTGCAGATGGCGTGTGGCTAGGCCGAGGCAATAGCAATGTGCCAGGGAAAACGCTTGTGCCGAATCCACATACGGGCGAGGTACTATTTGCATCTGGAGAGACTGGGTTGTGGCAGATAAATAAAGACGTAGAATATGATCATATAGAAACAGACTCCGTGCCTATGCAAAGAATTGATCCAGAAAACCAAATAGAATGCCCAGGCGGTGCGACGGCGTTTCATCCTCATGAGCCCGAAACAATTTATTCTGTGGTTAGTCGATTAGGTCATCGCGGCGAGTTTGTTAAATCCACAAATGGAGGCAAGGACTGGCAAACGGTATCTACAATTCACAAGTTTGGAACAGCAGATTCGATCAAAACCACGTCATTGCTAATCGATAAAAATGATCCCGACACGATGTATTTTGTATTGCCGACGCAGACATTTAATGAAACCGAATCGCGTCTTAAATTGCCAGACGAAGAGCGTGGCGTATATAAAACAATGGATGGTGGCGTAACCTGGAAAATGGCAAATGATGGAATTACATCGTCTCCTGCAGAAGTAATGAGCATTGCGTTTTCGAATGATCACAAAACTCTATATGCAGCGGTGATGTATGCAGATGGAGGGTTATATAGATCGACTGATGCGGCAGAGAACTGGGTTGAAATGACGTTGCCAACAGGAGTTAACGCGGTAAACGATGTAACCGTTGCGCCTAGTGGACGGATTACGATTTCGACAGGAGTTTCAGAAGATAACGGAATGTTGTGTGCGGGCGGAGTGTATCAAAGCGATGACGAAGGTGCGACATGGACAAAAATCTTTGACGGCCGAATGGTCATAGAAACAACAGTGGATCCGAACAACGAAGAAAGAATGATACTTACCGCAGGAAATGCGCTATCGGTAGATGGCCTAAATCAGGGATTGTTTATGACAACTGACGGAGGCGATAGTTGGGTGAAGATCAATAATGGAATTGGCACACCAAACCAAACTACAGAGGTGGTCTTCGATCCGCTCGATGAAAATGTGGTGTGGGCATCGTCATATTCGTCGGGATTTTATAAACTGCAATTGCCGAAAGATTTTTCGAGTGCAGATAAAAAGATGACACTGGGAGATGAGGTAAATAGGTTGGCAGCCGCAGTTGATGCGTTCACCGATGATATAGTTGTTGCTGGAGGTGCGTTAGTGAGTGCTGGGAAGGCAGTGGCTGATACAGTCGTTTCGGCAATAGATGTAGTGGCTGAAACTACAGCTGGAAAGGTTGTCACGGGAGCAATCGTCAGTGCGGGAGGAGCTATTGCCGATGCCGGAGGAGCGGTTGCCAATGCGGGAGGCGTAGTAGTCGATACAGTAGTTGATGCGGGGAAGGCAGTTGCCAACACTGTAACATTTGTAGCGAAAACAGTAGCCGACAGCGATGCGGGCAAGGCAGTAGCAGATACCGTGGCGTCTGCAATAAACGCTGTAGTGAAGTTTTTCGATTTTGATGATGACGAAGACGCAAACGGCGAAGACGCAAAAGTTGAAGATACAAAAGGCGAAGACGCAAAAGGCTATGTCGCATATATAGGAGAGCTGCTCCTAACCAACGAAGATTTTCCTGCAGGAGAAATAGTACAGCTTAGGGCAACGGTTTCTGATTGGCAAAATTATACAGTGACGTTGAGCAGTTCTGCGGACATTGCGATTATAGTGCCAGAAATATTAGAGGTTTCGGACAACGTAATCAGTTTTGAATTTATTATGCCGAACAGAGATGTGGATGTATCAAAAGATTTTCGGTTCGAATTTAAATAAAATAAGAACAGCCCCACCGATGGCAGATGATGCGTGGTGGGGTTATCTAATATAAGGAGGAGTTTTATGAAATTAGCAAAAATGTTTGTAGCTTTAACAATGGGAATTTGGACAGCGTCTTCTGTTGCCGCAGCAGATGTAGAGTATTTTGAAACCTTACAAAAAGAAGTGGTTATCTCAGAAGATTATGTGGAGTGGTTACAGTTTGCACCTGGAAACGCAGGATATTCGGAATATATTTTTACGCACCCAACCGACGCAAAGACGATTTTTAACTTTCCAGACATGCATAACTCGTATCGATCAACAGATGGCGGCGCAAATTGGAAGACTGTGTTAAATAGCGACCTTTCGAATCGAGGGCAAATGTCTCGAGTGGTGGGGGTAGATTTTTCTCGATCGAATGAAAACTTTGGAATGGCTGTTAGTGGCGCAGGAGTTTTTACCACTTATGACAAGGGAGCGACTTGGAGCCGGCCGAGCGCATTGACTGGAGCAATCAGTGCTATTGCGGTAGATCCGAATAATGACCAAATTTGGTATGCCGGATCGGGCGGATTTTGGGATTCAAAGGGAAATCACACGACTTTGGAAATGCCACACGGAAAAAAAGTGGTTAATTCTGGTAAATTATACAAAACTATCGATGGCGGAAAGTCGTGGCAGCGCTTGCCTGTGGATATTCCATCAAAAGCAATCTTCGGAGAAATTTATGTGAATCCCAATGATTCAAATATGATTTTTGCGCTCACTAGCTATGGGTTGTATAAGGCAACAGATGGGAAAACTTTTAAAAAGATTACAACGATAGAAGAAGAGGATGGGGTAGACCGCGACTTGGTTCGAGACATGGCGGTGCATGTTGATGGGGATGCGCTTACGATTGTTGCGATAAATCAGGTAAGGTATGAAGTTGCAGACGGAACAGTTGCGTCAACTGGCGGAATTGTTAAGAGTACCGACTTTGGTGAGACGTGGACCAGTATTAACGGCAACTTGGGAGTTAATTATAAAGCTTTGTCCGAATCGTCCGAAGAGACGGCGGCATTTATAAGAGGGTGGTTTCCGGGATGGTTTAAGAAATACTTTGGTACAACAGAAACTTATGGCGCAGCCATACAAACTTTGCCGACTGATATGCTACAAAATTATGAGCGAATCGTTATAGACCCGACCAACCCCAACAACATCTATGTGGAGCACAATGCAAAGCACTCGGCTTCGATGTTTATTGGCGATGTGTGGGCAACTCATGATGGTGGAAAAACATGGATTATCACTAGCAGGATAGGGCAGGGGTTTGCTATAGATAAAGAGTATTGGGACTCCGTGGGGCAGCCGACCGATGTCAATGTAAAGCTCGATCATGTGGGCAATCACTATTACGGAAATCAGTATGATACGCAAGCGGCGAGAGATCTAGATATTGATATTGATGGAAACGTATATATAATGTATCGAAATTTTGTAAAATCCGAAGACGATGGCGCAACGTGGGCCCAGTTAGATTCGCTAGAGACTCCTGCAGGAAACTGGGTGGGCACGGGGGCTAGCAACATGCCTGGTGGATACATAATTACAGACCCGTATTTGAGAGATCCAAACCTGATGTTTTTAATTTCGGGGGAGAACGGCCTGTTTAAGCGCGCCGATGATGCGGCAACGGTAAAGCCGGGGAGCGTGGCAGTTCAGTCGATAGTGGGTAGCCCCGAGTCGCCAGCAACGATTGGATTTTCGCCAACCGATATCAACACGATGTATATGACAATCTATCGCCAAGATCACAACGGGGAATTTCTAAAATCTGTAGATGGCGGAATGACTTGGGACGCGATTTCGAGATGGTATACACTAGATACGAATATGCACGCGGGGATGTATCCAAAAAATATTATAGTAGAAGAGGGCGACGAAACGATTTATTTCTCAAACTCGGCACGCCTGACATTTGAAGTTTCAGGACCGACGCAAAACGGAGATATGGGTGGCGTATATAAATCTACAGATGGCGGGTATAGCTGGGATCGAATTACAGCAGGGCTGCCACATGTGGGAAGCGTATTTGGGCTTGCTAGAAAATCGGAAACTGAGTTTTACGCAGGATCGACATCCTGGAGATCTGTTCCTATAAAGGCCGCAAAAATGGGAGCCAACACTTTAAACGTGTGGGAAGTGACCGGAGTAACAGATGCGACAAATCGCGTATATCCGAAAAAAATCCAGACCAACAGCGGTGATGACATCAAGACTCAGGATGTTGCCGCACTAGCAGGAAATGGAATCGGAATGGAGCAGACTGTTCCAAACCTTACGCCGAATACGAAGTATTACCTCGACGCTGTTGTGCGAACTGAGGGAGAAGAAGTGGGGACGTTATACGCAAAGAGCTTGGACGGCACCGTCATTGCAGAAGCAGATTTTGCAAGCCCAGGAGTTTCTGATGCAAAGGGAGTATTTTTTGAAACTGGTGACGACGAAACATCGGTAACAATTGGCGTCGAAAAGAAAACAGGAGCGGGCGAGGTGTACGTCGATAACTTCTATTTGAGAGCGGCAGGAGGGTTATATAAATCCACCGATGCAGCAGAAAACTGGGTAGCCGTCGATACATTTCCAGAAGTCGCACAAGTCAATGCAATCGAAATTATTCACGATAAAATTTACGTAACAGCAGGTGATGAATACTCTGGAGGCGATGTTGGAGGGTTATGGGTTAGCGAAGACGACGGGCTAAGCTGGGAGAAGTTGTTTGAGATGCCATATGTTATGGGAATTACGGTGCATCCGCATTATCCTGAAAAGATGATGGTATTGGTAGCAGATGGACAGGCGAATTATGGTGCGATAAATACGGGAATATATTTAAGCGATGACGGCGGTGCAAGCTGGGATAAAATTAATAAGGGGCTGGGCAACCCATCGCAAGTCTATGACATGTCGTTTGATCCGGATCCAACAAAGCTCGATACTATATGGGCAACGAGCAGTGGCGGCGGATTTTATAAGGGAACTATTTCGTCGGCAACAAAAAACGTCGCGTATGCAGGAGAGCTCCTACTATCTAATGAAGACTTTCCGGCAGGGGCCACGGTCAAACTGGACGCTACCATTTCTGATGCAACAAACTATACAATAACGTTAAGTAGCGCTGCGGACATCAAAGTTCTGACATCTAATATTTTGGAAAATGATGGCAATACCGTAAGTTTTGAATTCATTATGCCTAATAGAGATGTCGATGTGTTAGCAGATTTTAAATTTATTTTAAAATAGTATAGGGAGGTTATATTTATGAAGAAATGGGGAATGATTTTGGCAGCACTAACCATGTCTACTTCGGCATTTGCAGCGCCGTCGTATAGCTTCGATGTAGAATATTTTGAAACACTAAACAAGCAAAAGGTGATCTCGGAGGACTATATTAAATGGGAACAGTTTGCTCCCGGAAACGCAGGATATTCTGAGGCAGTAAATATTCACCCGACTGATCCTAATACGCTATTTAATTCGCCAGATATGGGAAATCATTATGTATCGCACGACCAGGGAAACAAGTTTTTGAGCATGGATGATGTGGATCAGTCGATCGAGTTTAATTCAAATCCTTCTATATTTCATGGCTTGGATTTTTCGAGGCAAGACGCAGATTTTGGGATAGCAGGTGGATCGGGGTTGTGGGTAACTCATAACAGGGGCGATAACTGGAGCTACATGCCTGGAGTGGGTGGACGCCTCGGAGCTGTTGCTGTGGATCCGACAGATGATAACATATGGTATGCTGGAACAGGTAGGTTTTGGAACATCAAAAAAAATTATACTACGCACATGAAACCTCATGGCGTGGAGCCGGCATTGATGTCGGGGTTATATAAAACGTCAAATAAGGGAGCAAAATGGGGCAGGTTATCTAATACGCAAATTCCGGATGAGGCAGAATTTTCACAAATTTTGGTAAATCCGTTTAATCCGCTTGAAGTTTACGCGGGAACATCGTATGGGCTATATAAAAGCGTGGATGCAGGCAAAACGTTTATAAAGTTAGATATCAATATGGATAAAGAGATAAATGATTCTAGCGATTTGGTGCGCGATGTACAAATGTATGTGGATGAGAAAAATCAGAATATTTCTCTAGTTGCGATATCTCAGATTCGATATTTTTTGGATGGCGAAGCGAGAAGCATCGGGCAGACGGGAGGCATAGTTCGAAGCGACGACGGTGGCGCAACCTGGATTGATATCACGGGGGATATGGGGTTCAATCTGCAGGAGGCTCACGACGCAACTATGGCAGCGACGGGCAATAACTATGTAAAAAGCTGGTTCTATAGCTTTGTGGGCAAATACTTTAATGGAATGCCAGAGTTCCCTGATGCAAAGAACAACGGCGCCATGGCTGCAGCTATTACAAAAAAGTATCCAAACTTGCCTACAAACTACATTCCGAACTTCGATAGGATTGCAATAGACCCGACCAATCCAGATAAAATTTACGTTTCGCACAACCCAACTCATGGCGCGTCTTTGCGAATGGGAGACGTATGGACAACTGATGACGGCGGAGCGCACTGGTATGTTGCCACTCGAACTGGTCGGGGTTGGATAGACGCATCGGAGTATTGGGCGGAGTCCGGAAAAGTCGCTGCCGATGCCGATCTAACAAAACCCAACGTAACGTATCATCATGCGGGAGAGGCATATTATTATGATGAGATTTATACTACACAGGGAGCGCGAGATTTGGACATCGGGCCCGATGGAACGGTTTATGTGATGTTTCGAAGCCTTGTAAAATCCACAGATGGCGGAGCAACATGGGAGCAAATCGATGTTAAATATAGAGAAGATGGTTCGATGACGGGCACCGGTGGCTCCAATATGCCTGGCGGTGTTATTGTAACAGATCCGCGAGATCCGAGCTTGATGTATTTGGGAACCGATGAAAACGGAACATTTAAGGTGGTAGACAAAGGAGCTGCAGATGCTCCGGCATATATCAAGCATTTGGCCAATTCTCCAGCAGCACCTGCGGGCATTGCAATATCCCCTGACGATATCAACACCATGTATATGACAATTTTGAGACAACACGGGAAAGGCGAAGTTTTTAGGTCAACAGATGCGGGCGAAAATTGGAGCTCCATCTCCAAAGTCTATAGCGTATCTAATATTTATGATATGTCACCAGGCGTATTTATAATCGATCCTAATGATGCGAACACGATGTACTTTACGGTTTCTTCCGACAGGATTCACGAATCAGCCAATAGCATTAACAAGGAGACAGCGCATCGAGGCGTATGGAAATCTACTGATGGGGGCTATAATTGGGTGCAAAAGAATGTTGGATTGCCAACTGACGCTAGTCCATACGAATTGGTATTTGACCCGAGTGATTCTAATATTTTGTATACCGGAATGTTGCTCAGCCAGGAAGCGATTACTGCAGTAGATGGAAAAGCTGGCGTGGGGATGTATGTATCCTATGATGGGGCAGAGAGCTGGGAATTGATGAAAGGGCTTCCAAAGGAAGTTGAGCAAGTAAACGATATTACATTCGACTCTGACGGAAACCTCTACATTGCGGCAGGATGGAAAGATAGAAGCCAGGATAGCGGAGGTGTTTGGGTGCGCAAGGCGGGGGCATCTGTATGGCAAAAGATATTTGAGCTGCCCAATGTTACGCGCATTGACTTTGATAAAAATCATCTCAATAGGCTTATCGTGCTTACTAGACCAAGCTCTACAAACTCGAAGAAGGTTTTGAATAATGGCATCTATATTTCTGAAAATTATGGGAATACTTGGAAAAAGGTTAATATGGGTGTAGGAAATCCTACCAAAGTCTATGATGTGGAGTTCGATTCGGAGGATCCGCAAATTGTGTGGCTATCGCATCATGCTGGTGGGTATTATAAAGGTTATATAGAAGAGCTAGATGAGGCTTTTTATAAATTTGATTAGGGCAAGAGCCTTGTAAAACCTTTAGTTTTTGCTAGAATAGGGATACTTGATACTAAAGGAGTTTTGTGTATGAAAAGAATGGCATATGCAGTTTTAAGTAGTGCGGTGTTAATTTCTTCGGTGCTGTATGCGGAAGAGATATATATACTGCCCGAAAGTGATAGCGCGTATCTAAATTGGGAGGATATCGATCATCTTACAGCAACTCAGGCCCGACTGGCACGCAATGAGATTTATGCTCGTCATGGCTATATTTTTGTAGATCATGAGCTTGATGCCTATTTTAGAAATCAGTCGTGGTATATTCCGTCTACATTAGAGCAAGAGTTTGATGTGAAGAAGTTGTCGGAACTTGAGCAGTATAATGTTCATTTGTTAAAGATGTATGAACATTCCGGAGATACGGCGCAGCTATCGTTTTCGTCGAGTCCGACAGAGTATATCGTTCCTCTTAGTAGCGCGGTCTATTTGGAGACAAAGGACATTGACCACCTCACTTTGGAGCAAGCGGGCATTGCTAAAAACGAGATCTTCGCGAAACATGGATGTATTTTTGACTCCGTCGATTTGGAGGCTTATTTTGTTGCCAGAACTTGGTATAATCCTTCTGTGAAAGCAGATCATTTTAATGTGGATGTATTTAGCGTTATCGAAAAGCACAACATCGAGTTGCTAGAAGCCTATATTGCAGCGGGGGTTGAGCCATCTCCGGGATCTATTGTCGCACCGCAAACTAATGCGTACTATGCAGATGCAACGATGTATACCAAATTTACCGAAAACGTTATTGGTTTTGATTTTGTAAGTTTTTATGACAGATATTTTAATGACATGGCTAGCGTTGCCTCGTTTGTAGAGCAATATAAATTTGATGTTCAAAACACGACTGACTTGTCTTTGGCGGCGGTTAACGATGACGCGACCACGCTATATGTAAAATTAAATGCTGTTGCGGAGAAACTAAAGCCATCTATAGTCTATGCAAAGGTACCAGATTATAATATCAACCTAACTGATGCGCGCGAGATGCTTTTTGCGGAGGCTCATGAATGGCAAGAAGATACGCACTATGTGGTTAGCAGCTTTGAGGATGGTGTAGCTGTTAGCTACTTTTTTAATTTAAACTCTCTTCGATACCCAAATCCCAGCGTGGATTATATCACTATAACAAAGGATGAGTATCATTAATGTTTTGCTGTATTTTTTGAATGCTGCCCCTTGAAATTGTTTGCAGACTCATGATATGCTCTGAAAGCAAATTTATATAAGAAAGGTGACATAAATATGTTAATAGTTCAAAAATACGGAGGTAGCTCAGTTGCGAACGCACAGCGAGTTCTCAATGTGGCCAATCGCATTGCTAAGACTTACCGTGCAGACAACCAAGTTATAGTGGTTCTTTCGGCTCAAGGCGATACAACAGACGACTTAATTGCAAAAGCAAAGGAAATTAATCCCAATCCGTCAAAGCGAGAAATGGACATGCTTTTAACTACGGGCGAGCAACAATCGGTGGCGCTTATGGCAATGGCGCTAGAAACACTTGGCGTTCCGGCAGTATCACTTAATGCATCGCAGGTTAAAATGCATACATCTCGCGACTATGGTGTTGCTAGAATAAATAAGATAGATACCAACAGAATTGAATCTGAGTTATATCGACGCAATGTTGTAATAATCACCGGTTTTCAGGGAGTTAATAGATACGATGACCTAACAACTTTGGGACGCGGGGGCTCGGACACAACAGCTGTTGCGATAGCGGCGGCCACACATGCGGATAAATGTGAAATCTATACCGATGTGGATGGAGTTTATACAGCAGATCCGAGAGTTGTCCCTGATGCTAGAAAGTTAGATCAAATCACGTATTCTGAGATGTTGGAATTAGCATCTTTGGGAGCAAAAGTGCTTCATAATCGATCAGTAGAGATGGCAAAGAAATATCACGTGGAGCTGGTTGTAAGATCGAGCTTAAACGAATCAGAAGGAACAATTGTTAAGGAGGAAACAGAAGTGGAAAAAATGTTAATTAGTGGTGTCGCTGGAGACGACAACGTTGCCAGAGTGTCATTGCTTAAGATAACAGACAAGCCTGGAAAAGCATTTGAGGTATTTAATACACTAGCAAAAAACAAGATCAACGTGGATATAATAATCCAATCGGTGGCCACAGACGGCAAAAGAAACATATCATTTAGTATAGATAAAGATTCGCTAGACGATGTGAAAAAAATCGTGAATGCAAACCTAAATATATGGGGAGTCGCAGGCGTTGA
Source organism: Candidatus Epulonipiscium viviparus (assembly GCF_030708075.1). Classification (GTDB taxonomy): domain Bacteria; phylum Bacillota; class Clostridia; order Lachnospirales; family Cellulosilyticaceae; genus Epulonipiscioides; species Epulonipiscioides viviparus. Next base: position 1,580,809 of record NZ_CP117982.1, read on the forward strand.
ATATGAAGAAAATATAGCAAAAGTGTCGGTTGTGGGAGCAGGAATGGTATCAAATTCTGGCGTCGCATCGAAGGTATTTGAAGCTATGTATGATGCGAACATTAACATTAATATCATCTCAACATCAGAAATAAAGATATCCATTTTAATAGAAAAAGACGACATGAAAAGAGCTATGAGAGCAATTCATGATAAATTTAATCTAAGTAATAACTAAAGTGCAGTAGAAGCATAGATAGCAATGGCCGTCTGTGCCTTTTTTTACTTTTCTCAAAAGAGTCTTTAGGAGTGTGGTAAATGTTATTTTATAGGCGTCGAACTAAAAAGGATAATACAGATTTGATTAAATATTTAAAGTCGAACTTGCATTTGGTAGAAGATCAGTTGCCAACTTTGTCTGTAATGTTTGAGGAGTTGGTGGGGCCCAATGCCATTTTTGGTAAACCCAAAAAGCCTCATACTAAAGTGAGTTTAGTTCAAATTTTGAAATATTTATTACAGGTCTCTCCACACATGTTTCTTGGTACTTTAGATCGTATATATTCAACAGCATATTATAATGAGTATATGGCAGGTTCGTTAACCAATATTTCGTTTGTGCCTGCAGCAGCGCTTAAGAATGCTTTATGCTTTGAAGCTATTTTGGCTGATGTTGTTATTCAAATTAGGCAGCATATATATCAAATTGAATTTCGAATCAGTAACGAACATATGGCTCTTCGTTTTGCACGACTAGAGTCACCCAAGAGAAATATAGTATTAATGTTTAATATGAACACAAAATTGGGAATCTCAGAAAAGAGAGAAAAGAGGATATTTGAATGTGAAGAAGAATCTATCTACTTGGAAAAAGAAGACGCCAACTTGCGAATCAATTCCTATATTTTCCAATCAAATAAGTCTACTCTAAAAATAGATATACGCGAATTACAATTGTTGAATCTTGATGTTGCAGATGTTCGCAAATATAAAATGTATAACCTGTTGCCACTAACACTGTTGCGATACAAAGTGAAAATAGATACATTAGCAAGAAATCCGCTGATAACCAACGCTGAAAAAAGGGACGGGCTTCGACAAATCAAGAAAAATTTCTTAGCGCAGTCGAGACGTATATCCGATCAAATAGCGCGGCTAAATGCGGAGGAAAGCGATCTGCTGATGATCAAAATTGGGTTGGGTGAACTAATAGAATATTTTGATAATATGTACTTTGGCAATATGTTAAAAGAAAGCGGTGATTTGGCAATGGCATTTGAATCTGAATACGCACAGTTGTTGGCAGCCGCACGTGAAGCAAAGTTGGAGGCGGCTTATGCGATGAGCAATATGGCAAAAATCCAGCTAGACGCAACGGCGAGGATCAACGAAGCTGCAACAGAACTGACAACTGCTCAGATTGCAATAGAAGAGGCAAAAATAGAGGCAACTCTAGCAAAGCAAGAAGCTCGGGATATGAAGACAAAATTGGCAGAAGCAGAAGCTGTTGGCATCAAAAAGGTTGCTAAAAATTTGTTAATGGCAAAGTTAGACCTCAAACTTATCGCAACTTCTACGGGACTTCCTGTTCGCGAAATTAAAAAGCTACAAAATCAACTTAAAATATAGAAAGCGGTGGATTAATGATTATATTTCATGCCGAAGTTGGAGAACTTATTCTGTCAGCTAGAAGGGCTAAAAATAAAGTTAAAACAGCAAATATCGAACTTATTAAAGCGCAGACGGATCTATTTAAAGCTGCCGAGATTTTATCGGAAAGACAACCTCAATCGGCCGAGAATATGATTCGCGAAGCGGCAATAGCAGAAATAACGTGTATTTCCGATGCGAATGAGCTAACTGCATCAGCAATAGATGCCGAAATAGCAAAACTGCAAGTTGTAGCAACCTACACAGAAACTGATCCAGAAGATACTCAACAATCTACATTGGCAAAGTTGGCACAAAATGTTATCGATGCAACTCGCGCATTTGCAGCAGCTCAAGCAGAATGGGAAGAGGTTGAGGCTATGCTCAATACCGCAATCGATTCGAACGCGAAACGGATTGCTCGAAATCTTCTCGATGCGAAAATAGATGAAAAATTTATTGAGCAGGCGATGGGAATTGTTGAATTATTTTAGATAGGAATATACTCCAAGTCGAATCCAAAATATTTGGGACCAAAGCATTCCACACCAGCAGCAGACTTCCATATCTCTGGTGCTGGCAATGCGATAACTACAACATGCATATCCGCAACGGCATCGGGGTTGGTTACAGGCATTCCGTTGTCATCGAATATACATATTAGATCGGGGCATGTCACTACTGCGTCGCCATCTTTGTATGCAATGAGATTTTCATTTTTAAACCATATAGTACAAAAACTTTGATCGTAGCTGCCATCGCCTTCGATTTGGATTTCGCCAATGTTAAAGCCGCCAGTGCGCTCCCAAGATGTTCGTGTTATTATGCCTTCTATCAAAACTTTTCCAGACTCGGCAGCAGCAATGACATGCGGAGACTCGGCGCCAAACTCTCTTACCAGCTGACCAATTTTCATCGCATGACTGAGGGCACCCACGATGACCGATTGGCGATATTGTGTGGCCTGAATTGGATGGTCGACCACCCCTACCAGGTTGTTGCTTGCCACGGCTATTGCGCGAACAATTTCCTCGGCTCGATAATCATCAACTACATCGGTTAGTATTACGACGTCGCCAAATTCGGTGGCAACAGCCATGGGTGCTATTGGTACGTTATTTATAAAATAGGTGGAATGCGACAACTCGGGTACTGATCGCCCTGCTGGGTCGGCATCCATTATGGGGAGTCCGAGCAGAGCTGCGATATGCAGTGCTTCTGCTGTATTTGCACCACCCAATTCGGTGGAAGATATAGCACTAAACTTGGTGCCCAAAAACTCTTCTAACTTTTTAAATGCGACGACTGATGGGATATCCTCTATTTGAGGCAAATGCTTATACTTGTCTTCTAACTCGTCTCCTTCTTGTTTTGGTGCACCGCATCCATAGGGTGTCGCGATGTAGGCATCGTCCGCTATGTCGGTCACGTTTAATAGATGTATCGGCCTAGCATTGGCAAAATCATCGGCCATTATTTCGAGCCCCTCTGCCAGCGAACCGCCGCCACCTGTTCCTAAAACGGTGCATCCATATAATATGTCGATTACTTCTTGTTGTGTAAGAATTTTCATATACGTTATATCCTTTCTGTGAATTATTTTAAAGTCTGATTACACTGTTTTCGAGTTCGGTTACAATTCGATTTGCGTTATTGCCTCTAGATGGTGATGGCATAAATTTTTCTAATATTAGATATGCGACAAAGCCGATTGCGACCCCCAAATATTCTATATATAAGATATATGCAATAACAGCCCCAACTGCCCAGGCGATTACACCTGCCCAATTGAAGCCAGCAACGGCGTGCCAATTTTCGCTTTTGCCTTTGCCCACCACAAAATAGTCTGCTATCATGATGCCTCCTATAGGACAAGCAATGCAAGCTAGCATACTGAGAATGGCTTCGATATAGTTGAGAACTCCAAATGCACCTAAAATTGTGCCAACTAAGCCGACTACAAGTGTCACTTCTCTTCGTCTATTGTCTGAAATATTAAAAATCATAATTGTATTGAGTGCTCCTGTATAAGCATTGGTTGAGTTGGTGGTCCAGGTAGATAAAATCATAGATGCGACACCCAAAATAGGAAGCCCTATGCCTATCAAAACCATGCTTATATCATGATTATTTGCTAATTTGGCCATTATAATACCCATAATTAGTGTAATAACGCCCATAGGAAAAACTCCCCAAAATGTGGAACTGATCACATCTTTGCGGGTTTTCTGAAATCGTGTAAAGTCGCAAGGGGTAATGGCTCCAATAGCATAAAAATTGAAAGATAATCCAACGCCGGACATGAAACTCATTGTTTGTTCGACTTCTGTATTTAGTGAGGCAATTCCATATTTTTTTATCACCAAATATGTACCCATAATCATTATAAACATTAGTAGCGGAATCGATAATTTGTCTAATTTCTCTATTGCCCTCATTCCAAAAATCGCTGTGGATAGCATGATGATTCCCCAGATGATGCTGGATATGGGAACTGGTATAGCAATATTAAATTCGCTAAGTAAAACATTGGTAAAGGCTTCTCCGCATACTGCGTTGTTGATTCCAAACCAGCCTATTAAATTTAAAGCAAATACCGTGCTCACAATAAATCTCGACCCCAAAACTCCCATTCCGGCCTGTGCGAGAGTACAAGTTGCCGCACCCAAATCGCTCCCCATTAGCCCCAAGATAGCCATCACAACAACCACAATTAAATATCCAAGGGTTCCCGAGAGTATGCCGCTTGAAACTGACATCGAATCGGCAAGGATCGCTCCTAATAAAAATGATGGTACGCATACGCAAATGCCGGCTTGTATGTATGCCATCGATTTGGCGCTCATTCTATCTTTTAGCGGAATCGGAGCAAGCGCAAAAATTTCAGAGTTTTCTTTCATAGTTATGTCCTCCTAAAATAATTTTGTTAAAAATTAATTATGGCATCAAAATATAAAAAATGCAACCAATAAATTTGTGGCCGGCATCTAATAATACTTGACAAATCAAAAAAATTTGATATAATATAAATATATAAATAACTAGGAGGAATTTGAAAATGAGTCAAACTTGGTATCCCGTTATAGATGATGATAAATGTTTAGGATGTATGGTCTGTAATGATATGTGTCAGCACGGCGTTTATAAACCCGACGAAGAGAGTGCTAAACCCAAAGTGGTGTATGGAAATGGCTGCGTTCATGGTTGCCATGGTTGCGAAAGACAGTGTCCAGCAGGGGCTATTCATTATCACGGAGACAATGGTACGTTGGATATAGACTATGATTTTGATACATATAAACCAGAAATCAAGTGTGAAGGGAAGCCTAAAGTGGCGTTTGTTTGTAATCACAATTCTTGTAGAAGTCAGATTGCGGAGGCGCTGGGCAAGCGTTTAGGTTCAGATGTATTCGAAAGCTTTTCTGCAGGCACAATAATTAAGAATCAAATCAACCAGGACGCGGTGAGGTTGATCAAGAATATTTATGAGATAGACATGGAAGAGACGCAGTATAACAAAGTTTTGGATGCTATTCCGCAACCAGATGTTGTTATTTTCATGGGGTGTAATGTTAGCTGCCCTAATGTGCCTTCGCAATATGCTGAAAATTGGGGCTTGGATGATCCAACTGGCAAAAGTGATGAGGAATTTAAAGCCATTATAGCAGAGGTTGAGCGACGAGTTATTTTGTTAAAAGCAAAGCTTAGTTAAGTAAATCAAAAAGTGATCCGGTGGAGTCATATATCTCTGCTGGATCACTTTTTATAATATTGGTTAATTTATGAATGATTTGTTTCGTTATCGTTTCTCCTTTAAATAAACTTATGTAGTAATGTCTCAAAAAATATTAATTTGTATATATAAAAAAAGAATTAATTTCTGGATTAATCAGAAATCAATTCTCCTAATATCTGTTTGCTTTATTTTTTTGGTTACCTCATTATTATATATGCCATATAACCAAAATAGCATAAAACGAAGACAATACCTTCCCAACGTACAATCTTTCTTTGTGTAATTGCAAACGCAAATGTTGCTAGAACTGTTAGGATCATTATTAGTATATCGCTGATCACTTCGCCTGTTACTGGTATAGGATTAATGAGTGTGGATATGCCTAATATTAAAAATATGTTAAAGATATTTGAACCGATTACATTGCCTAAAGCGATATCGCTTTGACCTTTGGTTGCAGCGACGATGCTGGTGACAAATTCTGGTAAAGATGTGCCGATAGCAACGATGGTAAGCCCTACTAAGCCTTCTGACATTCCCCAGGCCAACGCTATTTCTGTGGCAGAATCTACTACCCAATTTCCACCGGCAACAATGGCGATGATGCCTCCGATAGATAATAATACGCTTTTCTTCATTGGCATTGTCTCGATCTCTTCTTCTGGCTCATTATTTTTGCGAGATTCCAATGCGACTTCTACTAAATAATATATGAAAATTCCAAAAAAGAACAATAACAAAAGTCCATCTGCGCGATCAATATAGCCTGTTAACCCGCTCACTGCGCCAACATCTCCAAGCACAAAGTCTAAGCCCATAACTAATAATATAACAGATGCTAATAAAGTAAATGGAAGTTCTTTAATTAAAATTGTTTTTTTGACTTTTAGTGGCAATATTGCAGCTGCAAAACCTACTACCATCAAAATGTTAAAAATATTCGAACCAATTACGTTTCCTACTGCTATTGCATTTTTTCCGTCGATCGCAGATGTGATACTAACAGCTAATTCTGGCGCACTAGTTCCGAATGCCACGATGGTAAGTCCAATAATTAGGGTTGGCACTCTGAGAGATGCTGCAATAGAAGATGCACCTTCAACAAAAAAGTCGGCACCTTTAATTAGACACACAAACCCGATAAGTAAAATTATATACTCCATTTTTTCCCTCCCGATATTTTTTTAATCTATAAGTAGTGTATACAAGTATTATTAAAAAAATGCGTATTTTTTATGAATATATATTCCTATATTTTACACTTTAACAATAAATACTAAATGTATATCATAAAAAATAAACTTTGCCTTGCTGATTAGAATATCAAACAAAGGTTAATACTATAAAAAGTAATATTTACAAAGGAGCTTTTTTGATGATAAAACAAGAACTTTACAACGCTTTGACGCATATTCAAGAACTTACACCTATGCAAAACCAAGCAATTGAGGCCATTTCCACCGGCGCGGATACTGTGCTTTTGGCGCCCACTGGCAGTGGTAAAACTCTTGCTTTTTTACTTCCTCTGCTTTCAAAAATTAATTATATAAAGCAATCACAGGTTTTGATTTTGGCACCTACGTCGGAACTCATTATTCAAACGCTAGACCAAGTTAGACTGCTAATCAAAAATAGTCAGCTTCCGATTACTTGTACATCTTTGGTAGGCAATCCTTCACGTATTGTGGAGACCCTAAAAAAGCAAAAGCCACACATTCTCGTTGGGTCTCCCGATCGTGCCCTAGACTTTATATCTTCTAAAAGGCTTAAAGCAACTACTTTAACAGCATTGGTTATAGATGAAGCCGATTACTTTTTTAACAACGAGCATAAGGCAACGGTCGAAAAGATTATTTCAGCGTTGCCAACTACGGCTCAGATTATATTGTCTTCTGCGACTTTGACAACTGCAGACTTCAAATTTCTAAAGGATCCGCAAGTAGTTTCTCAAGACGCTGCAATTAATAGTAATATTGTGCACAATTTTGTGATAGCAGCAGAGTATAGAAAAAAGTACGATGTCCTGAGATCTGTATTAAATAAGGAATCTCCCGAGGCTACATTGGTTTTTATCAACAACTCACATGAAGCGCAGCTAGTATATGATAGGCTATTACACCATGGTTTTAAGGCAAGTATTTTGACAGGAAATCAAGATAAGCAGGATCGGGCTAGTGCGTTATCTAAATTTCGTGCCCATAAGACAAATGTACTCGTTTCATCTGATCTTAGTGCTAGAGGACTTGACATACCTAGCATTTCATATGTAATTAATCTAGACTTGCCACCAAATTCTAATGCTTATGTGCATCGAGCGGGTCGTTCTTCTAGGTTTGGTAATCATGGAGTTAGCTTATGCATAGTTACCAAAGGCGAAACTGATACTATTGCCGATTATGAAAAAGATTTGTCGATTAAGTTTACTCCATTCAAAAATTAGTATATAAAAAAAGATAACCCTGCATGACACAGGGCTGTCCTTGGCGACACATCCTAGATTGGATATGCTTTATTTTTTTCATCTGCTATAGCAGGATCAACGTTAGTTTGTTGAGCTTCACGATATTTGAAGAAATCTGTCGCAACTTGATCGAATAACGCGTAAGATAAAACGTCTTCGTCTTGTTGAACGTATCTTGCGGTTTCTTTTTTGAGCTTTTCCATTTCTGGTTTGATGTCATCTGCAGGTCTGTGGAAGATTCTTGGCTCATCACCAATGATTTTTTTCACGATTTCGTCGGAAATTGGAACTGGTGTTTCACCGTACTCACCTTTAACGATGCCTTTTGCTTCTTTTGAAACCATTTTGTATCTTTCGCCTGCAAGTACGTTTAGAACTGCTTGGTTACCCACGATTTGGCTTGTTGGTGTAACAAGAGGTAGGTATCCAAAGTCTGCACGCACCTTAGGGATCTCTCTAAGAACTTCGTAGTACTTATCTTCAGCCTTTTGTTGCTTAAGCTGAGATACAAGATTTGAAAGCATTCCGCCCGGAACTTGGTATAGCAAAGTGTTGATATCTACTGCCAATACTTTTGGATTTAATAGCCCTGATGCAAGGGCTTTTTCTCTTATTGGCAAGAAGTATTCTGCAATCTCGCTTAATAATTTTTCATCATACCCTGTGTCATATGGTGTATCTTTGAAAGTTGCAACCATAACCTCTGTTGCAGGTTGAGAAGTACCCAATGCAAGCGGAGACATTGCTGTATCGATTATATCTACCCCAGCTTCTACTGCTTTTAGGTATGTCATAGACGCAACACCGCTTGTGTAGTGTGTATGAAGTTGGATAGGTATTTTAACTGCTTCTTTAAGAGAGCTAATTAGTCTATCTGCTTCGTATGGTACCAACAACCCTGCCATATCTTTAACACATATTGAGTCAGCTCCCATATTTTCGATGTTTTTGGCCAATTTCATAAAGAATTCAAGAGTGTGAACCTCACTTAGTGTGTAGCATATTGTAACTTGTGAGTGACCTTTCTCTTTTTGGCACGCATTAACAGCGGTTTGAAGGTTTCTGATGTCGTTTAATGCGTCGAAGATTCTTATTACATCGATTCCGTTTGCAATACTTTTTTGAACGAAATACTCAACCACGTCATCTGCATAGTGTCTATATCCTAAAATATTTTGACCTCTAAATAGCATTTGAAGAGGAGTTTTTGGAGCTCCCGCACGAATTTTTCGTAATCTTTCCCATGGATCTTCTTTTAGAAAGCGAAGACACGCATCGAATGTTGCTCCGCCCCATACTTCTAGTGCGGCAAATCCAACTGCATCCATTTTGCTTAGTATTGGAAGCATCTCCTCGGTTTTCATACGTGTTGCAATAAGAGATTGATGAGAGTCACGTAAAGTTGTGTCCATCAATTTAATTGGTTTTGGTGTTATTTTACTCAAAATTTTGACCTCCCTGTATTCTTATAATTAGTTTGCGTAGATTGATAACATAACGCCAGCAGCAATTGCAGAGCCTATAACTCCTGCAACGTTAGGACCCATAGCATGCATTAACAAGAAGTTTGATGGGTTTTCTTTTTGGCCAACTTTTTGAACAACCCTTGCTGCCATTGGTACGGCAGATACGCCCGCAGCACCGATAAGAGGATTGATCTTTCCGCCGCTCATTTTACACATAAGCTTACCAAACAAAACTCCGCTACCTGTACCGATTACAAATGCGAATAAACCAAGTGCAAGAATACCAAGAGTTTGTGTTGTTAAAAATTGATCAGCACCAGTTGATGCCCCAACGCTAATACCTAATAAAATTGTAATTATAGACATAAGCGCGTTGCTTGCGACATCGGCAAGACGAGATGTTGCTCCAACTTCTTTTAAAAGGTTACCGAACATTAGCATTCCCACAAGTGTTCCTGCTGATGGAAGCAATAATGAAACAGAAATAGTAACGATAATAGGGAACAAAACTTTTTCTGTTGAAGAAACAGGACGAAGTTGATCCATTTTGATTTTACGTTCTTCGGCAGTAGTAAACATTTTCATAATTGGTGGTTGAATTACAGGAACCAATGCCATATATGAATAAGCTGAAACTGCGATTGCGCCCAAAAGTTCTGGAGCTAATTTTGTAGCTGTATAAATCGAAGTAGGACCATCTGCGCCACCGATGATACCGATTGCTGCTGCTTGTTCTGGTGAAAATCCTAATAAAAGCGCACCTAAGAATGCAACAAAAATACCGATCTGCGCTGCAGCGCCTAGAAGTAAACTTTTTGGATTTGCAATTAGTGGCCCAAAATCTGTCATGGCGCCAACACCAATAAAGATTAGTGGTGGGTAGATTCCTAAATCTTTACCCATTCCAATATAATATAATAAACCACCAGGTTCCCCGTTTGCTGGATATGCTTTAATTCCAACGCCTGGCAAGTTAACCATCAAAATACCAAATGCAATAGGTACGAGCAATAGCGGCTCAAAACCTTTTGCGATCGCTAAATATAGTAATACGCAAGCTATGACAATCATAACGATATAGCCAAGATTTAGCTGAGCAAATCCTGACTCCATTACGAAGTTGCTTATAGATTGCATAAACACTTCAAATGTATTCATTTTAACCCTCCCCATAAGTTTCCGTGCAATTAGCTCTCTCTTTATCTATATTGTATATTGAGCTAGTTTTTAAGCTATAGTTACGATTACATCATTTGCTTCAACAGTATCACCTGTTTGTTTAACAATAGAAGTGATTTTTCCACCTGTACTAGCAAAAATTTCGTTTTCCATTTTCATAGCTTCGAGCACCGCAACAAGGTCGCCTTCTTTAACGTCTTGGCCAACAGTAACTTTTACGCCAACGATTTTTCCGGGCATAGGTGCAACAACTTTAGTGCCTGTACCAACAGCCGCAGGAGCCGCAACAACTGGAGCTGCAACAGCAGGAGCCGCCGCGCGAGGAGCAGGTGCAGATAGTGTTTGGCCAGCGCCTAATTCTTCAACTTCTACTTCATATGCGTTACCATTTACGTTAACTTGAAATTTTCTCATTTTATAATACCCTCCATTATTTTTTTAAATTTATTATCTAACTCTTTTTAATGATCTAACTACTAACTTATCTGTAGTTGTACCAAGACTTAATGCGATTACAGCAGAAATGGCTGCAACAATTTCTAATTCATCTTCAACAACAACTGGCTCTACTTTTTTGGTATCAACTGTAACACGCTCAACAGCCGTTTCTGCAGGTGATTGCTTTTTATTTTCTAGATTAGCAATTAACTTACCAGAAACATTGATAAGAACAATAAGTAAAACAAGCGCAACGAAGACGATGCATACACCGATTACAAAAGTATTTAATCCAGCTAAAAATGCACTCACTTCATCAACCCCCTATTTAAATAAACACTATTTTTTATTATCTCTTTTGGTTATAAAATTATTTTGCGTCGTATCCTTTACTCCAAAGCATTTCAAATGCAGAAATAAGACGCTTTCTACTAGACGCAGGCTCAACAATCTCATCAATATATCCGAGCGCCGCCATAGCGTCAACACCTGCGTTTTGCTCAGCATAGGCAGTTACTTTTTCGTTTAGTGTGTCTTGATCAATTTCCCCCGCAGCAAGTTCTTTTGCATACATGATCTTAACAGCGCTTTCGGTTGGCATGAGAGTAATGTCTGCAGTTGGCCAAGCGAGAACCAAATCCGCGCCCACATGTGAAGAGTTCATTAGTACATACGCGCTTCCATAAGCCTTGCCTAAAATTAGACTAACTTTTGGAACTTTTGTGTTGGCGATTTTAACAGTAAATTTGCCAAACTCTTCGATGATTCCTTGTTGTTCTGAAGTTTCGCTAGATACAAAATTTGAAACATTAACCACAGTGAGAACTGGGATGCTAAAGTCATTTAAGAAGTCCAAAAACTTGTTTGCTTTTTTGATTCCGTGTAAGCAAATTCCAGGCTCTTCGTTTGCAATCACCCCGATAGTGGTTCCGTTGAGTTTGATAAACCCTGCAGAAATAGAAGCTCCGTAGTCTGCAGAAATTTCTAGGTAGTTGTTATCATCTGCAATACTTGTAACAACTGTCTTAATTTCTGTGTTATCAAAATCAAAATTATTTAAATTTGTATCAACCCTGTTTAAATCATCCAAGCAATCTTGCCAATTTCCTTTGTCTAAAAAGTTTGAAGGTAAGAATGAAAGAAGATTAGCTACATTTGTTGATATGTAAGCTTCGTCTCCTACAAAATTTGCAAGACCACTGTTTGCCGCGTGAACTTTAGCTGTTTGGATCTTGTCTGGCGTTAACTCTTTGTCGTCCATAGTATTAACGCTTGATAAAAATACTTTAGCTTTTTTCTCATCCATAAACACAAAATCTGCAATTCCGCAAAGTAGAGATGCTCCGCCTTGAGCATTGCCGTCGGCAACAACTATTTGAGGTATAACTCCCTTTGAAGATGCCATTACTTTGTAGATTTGACCATAAGCTTCTAAAGTTTCGATGCCTTCTTCTAGTCTTGCTCCTGTGGTGCTGACATACATGATAACAGGTGCGCCAACTTTTTTTGCGGCTTCATAAGTTTTGGCGATCTTCTTAGAATGCATAATTCCAATTGCACCACCCATAACGCTCTCTTCTTGAATACAAATATATATGAGTCTTCCGCCAATTGTACCATATCCACAAACCACTCCATCTGTTAGTGTCTCTTCACAAGACAAAGAGAAAGCGGTACTTTTACTTTTTATAAGCGCTCCAATTTCTACAAAACTATTTGCATCGAAAAGAGCATCCACTTTGTTTCTTGCAACTAAGTTATTCATCAAATCCCTCCATATTCAAATTAAAGAGTCCAAGAAACTCTTTCTTCTATTTTATTATAACCTATTTTTGAACAAGTAACAATATTAAAATATAAATATTTTTACTTTTTTTTACTTTTGCAAGATTAAGACGATAAAAAATCATAAAAGTGCCATTTTTTTTAAAAAGTATCAAAAATTACCGGGGTTATACAAAAATAAATTATGGTGTTTGAATGAAAGAACATTTGTTCCGTCTAAATTTATGCAGAAAAAATTTTTGTAATTTCATTTATAACATATTTTTTGGTAAATTATGAAGATCAAGTCTGTTAAAAATGTAAAACTATTCCAGAAAAATACCCAGAGAAATAATTCCCATGAGAAAAATTGACACGATTTTTTCTTAAAATTGCCTATATAAATACATAGCAATTACATATTACTTTGATTCCAATTCATAATATAGATATAGTATGAGAAGAGGTTATATACAAAAATATTCCGAGCTTGCTTTTTAATTTTAATAGCTCTATAATAATTTTATAATTATACGAAAGGTAGTGTTTATTATGAAAAATTTTTATAAGTTTGTATTAACAGCAATGACGTCGGCAGCTCTCGTGGGTTGCGGTAATTCAGAAGTTTCTGATGACGGTCAAATTGTTATCAAGTTTGCTAACTACGCTGTATTGGAAGCAGGATACGATGTGTTTTGGGAAGGTGTTAAGGAAAATTTCGAAGCTTTGCATGACAACATCTCTATCGAATGGGTTTCGGCGCCATACAACGAAAGCATAAACCAAGTTCTCAATATGGCAGGTGGTGGAGATCGTGTCGACCTTATTTTTGGTGAAATTGATTGGATTCCTGTTCTTGAAGACTCCGGCTTAATAACTGCTGTTGAAAATATTTTATCCGAAGAGTTTATAGCAGATTTGTATCCGTCTATGGTTGCAGGTTGCAGTGTGGATGGCGTTCAGTATGGTGTTCCGGTCTATGCGTCTCCGTTTCTTCTATATTACAACACCGATCTTTTTAAGCAAGCTAACATCGCGGCCCCTCCTTCTACATATGCCGAAATGCTTGTGGCCGCCGAGGCGTTGGCAAAGCTGACAACTGCAGATGGAAATAAGGTATACGCGTTTGGCCAAACCACTGCGTCGGTGCCGGTTTCTGGTGCTTCTATCAATGCTATGTTACATAATTTTGGTGGGCATCTCCTCAATGCTGATGGTACGTTAAACATGGATACCGAACCTCTTACGGAAACGATGGAGATGATTCACTTACTAGATGCCAAAGGTTATAATCCTCAGAATGCAAAGCTGAAAGACTTGCGAAATTTGTTTGCACTGGGTCAGCTAGCGATGTATTATGACCAATCTTGGGGTTTTAATGGAGTACAAAGCATCAATCCTGCAGCTACTGAGTTTACTGCATCTGCTCCACCTCTTGCTGGCGGAGATGGGGATGGCGCGAGTTTACTGCAAGCACATACGATCATGCTAGTCGATAATCAAGACGCTGCGGTTGCCGATGCGGTGCGAATGTTGGTTGAGTATATAATTACAGAGGAAACGCTTAGCGACTACCTTGCAAATCAAACTCCAGCATATCCATCGCGAATATCTATGGAAAATATGGACGCTATTGCAAATCACAAAATATTACAAGGAGCGGCGGGGTCTTTAAACAATCTCATAATTACGCCATTTGTCCCGGCTTTGTCTGATATCAATCTGGAGCTTAGTGCGTTGGCGCAGGCGGTTACTGTTGCAGACAAAGATATTGAGACTAGCGTCGATGCGTTTATAGAAAATGTTAGCAGTATGCTGGAGTAAGACGCTTCCAGTGCCACGACAGCTATTGCTCTTAAAGAAGGGAGTTCTTATATGAAAAAGAAAACTGTAGACAGATTGTTTGCGGCAGCTTTGATCGCACCGACGCTGTTTATCACAATTTTATTTATTCTCGTTCCGGTTGTTGATTCCGTATTCAAGAGTTTTACTGAATATAAGATGAAAAATATTATTGCCGGTACACCGGTTGTATGGAATAATTTCGAAAACTATTTGAAGCTGTTTAGCAATGACAAGCTCCTAAATTCGATTATCATCACGTTCGCATTTGTGGCATTTGTTGTTATACTTCAATTTGTCTTTGGAATGGCGTTGGCTCTAATTCTAAATTCTAATATCAGGTGTGCAAGATTTTTTAGAAGCATTATGATGACCCCATGGGTTGTGCCTACTGTTATTTCAGCTCTCGTTTGGATGTGGATTTTTCAGCCGCAGTATGGGGTCTTAAAATATTTGGTAGAGATCTTTTCGGGTGGGGTTATCACAGATTTTGCAATACTGAATGATCCAGATACCGCTTTACTGGGTATTAGCATTGCTGCGTTATGGAAACAAATTCCATTAACTACTCTGCTATTGCTTGCAGGGCTGCAGAATGTGCCTGAGGATATGCTGGAGGCTGCGTCTGTTGATGGAGCCACTGGTGTTCGCAAGTTGCTCTATATCGTGTTGCCGTATATGAAAAGTGTTATTAAAATTGTAATGAGCATGGCTATTATCGAAAACTTCAAGCAATTCCCACTGGTATGGACAATGACTGGTGGCGGGCCAAGCAACTCGACGTCAACTCTTGCGGTGCTCAGCTATCGAGAAGCTTTTGTTTCGAACAACTTGGGCTCTGGAGCTGCGGTAACTACAATTTGGATGGCACTGATGATTGCTGTCATTTTCGTCTATAACAAGTTGATGAAATCTGAAGAATTGGATTAGGGGGATTATGATGAAACAACGTCAATTTTTATTTTTGATGCTAAAGTATGTCGCTCTTGCTATTATTTTGTCATTTTTGCTGTTGCCCATAGTGTGGGTGCTGATTACTTCGTTTAAAACTAATATGGAAGCGTATAAGTTTCCGCCAACGTTTTTTCCGGAGAGACCGACAGTTGCAGCTTACATTAAGTTATTTACAGAAAATAATGAGTTTTTTATATATTACAAAAATAATTTTATAGTCTCCGGCGCAACGGCTGTTATCGCTACTATTTTAGCTGGGTTTACTGGATATGCGCTCTCACGATTTAGATTCGATTGGAATAAATATATATTGGCGGCCCTGGTTTCTTCGCAAATGTTTCCTATTGTTAGTCGTATGATTTCTCTTTATGGACTCTTGGGTGACGTGAATCTAATTAATACGCATACGGGATTGGTGCTTGCCTTGGTTGCTGCAATGCTACCGTTTGCGGCCATGCTCATGAATTCGTTTTTCGATGGTGTTCCAAAAGCAATTGAAGAGTCGGCATATATCGACGGAGCAACGAGGATGCAAATTTTATTTAAAATTGTGGTGCCGCTCGTGAAGCCGGGCATACTTGCAGTAGGGTTATATTCGTTTTTGATGACTTGGGATGACTACCTACACGCAGCAACACTGATTCAAACTGATGGTTTGCGTACACTGTCTGCGGGTATTGCAATGAGATATTTGGGAGAATTATCCTATGACTGGTCGTTGATTAACACCATCTCAATAGTGGGAACACTGCCTATGGTGATACTATTCTTTTTCTTTCAAAGGTATATGGTAAAAGGGCTTGTGGCCGGAGCTGTGAAGGGTTAGCATCCTAAACCACGAGAGCCGGTAGCGATTTATTATTTGAGTGTGTACCTGTAACAATATAGCTAGCAGGACTACCTGCAACTACAGTTTTGTCGTCTGTGATACTAGATTTTTTTGTAATTAAGATGGGGCTGCCTTCTAATTTTTCGAGAGTATTAGTAACTTCTGCTATTGGAGTAAAGAAATCACCTGTTTGAGCATAAGCTTGGCTTTTAATTTTTGCCATTATCATCATTCCTTTCATTAATAAAGATAAAAGCCCGACTACTAGAGCCGGGAATGAGCTATTATTATTCTGCTACTTCTGAATTTCCAAATACTGGAGCTTCTGGAAGCAAATCGTCAGTGGATCCAGCAACTACTACTGGTATTATGATTTCTATTGATTGCTCTGTTGCAGGGAAGTAAAGACCTGACAATTTATATGGTGTATAGTTATTAGCTTCATCTGCAGGGCCTTCTGTTAATGAAAAAGGTACATATTTGCCACCTGCGTTTGCTTTTATTTCTTTGTCTGGATCAAGTTTAAAAAATTTTGGAAGCGCATCTGTAAGATCGAATATTACATAGGTTGGAGCTTCGGGATCTGCATGTGTAATTATAACAGTATAAGTAGCTGGACTACCTGCGACTACAGTTTCGCCATCTGTGATACTAGATTCTTTTTTAATTAAGATGGGGCTTTTTTCTACTTTTTCAAGAGTATTAGTAACTTCTGCTATTGGAGTAAAGAAATCACCAGTTTGAGCATAAGCTTGGTTTTTAATTTTTGCCATTATCATCATTCCTTTCATTAATAAAGATAAAAGCCCGACTACTAGAGTCGGGAATGAGTTATTATTATTCTGCTATTTCTGAATTACCAAATACTGGAGCTTCTGGAAGCAAATCGCCAGTGGTTCCAGCAACTATTACTGGTATTGTGATTACCACTTCTTCAGCTGCTTGAGGCAAAATAAGATTCTTAAGAGTATATGGTGTATAGTTATTAGCCTCATCAGGAGTACCTTGTGCTACTGTGAAAGGTTGATCTGCGTCACCTACTTTTACGGTTATTTCACGAGTTTTATCGAGTTCAAAAAAGTCTGGAAGAGCATCGGTAAGATCAAACGTGATTTCGCTTGCCGGCTTAGCATTTGAGTGTGTAATTGTAATGATATAGCTAGCAGGACTACCTGCAACTACAGTTTCGCCGTCTGTGATACTAGATTCTTTTTTAATTAAGATGGGGCTAGTTCCTAGTTTTTCGAGAGTATTGGTAACTTCTGCTATTGGAGTAAAGAAATCACCAGTTTGAGCATAAGCTTGGTTTTTAATTTTTGCCATTATCATCATTCCTTTCATTAATAAAGATAAAAGCCCGACTACTAGAGCCCGGGTGTGGTGATTTAATTAGTTGGAGCAGGAGGTGCAGGAGGTAGAGGAGGTTCAGGAGCTACAGGAGGCTCAGGTTCAGGAGCTACAGGAGGCTCAGGCTCAGGAAGTGCAGAAGGCTCTGCATTTTCTAATGTTGGTGCAGTAAGAGATAATCCAGTAGGAGCAGTCCCTGAAAGAGTTACTGGTATTTTAATTACGACTGAATGATTTGTAGCCAATAATGTAATCGCTTTAATTGTATAGTAAGTAAAGTTTTTGGTCACAACTTCATCGCCTTTTTCCACTTGAGGAGCGAAAGGGATGTCATCTATAGCTGCAGTGATTCCATAATCAGACGTATCCGCGAGAGTAAAAATATTTGGGATAGCATCGATAAGATTGAATGTTACATCGATTGCATTGGCTGGATTCGAATGTTCAATTTTAATAGTGTATGTTACAGAACTACCTCCAACTAATACGTCACCAGTTGTCAGATCAGATGATTTTATAATGCTAAGTGGATTTTCATCCAATTTTGTAATATCATCTGTAACTGTTACTTTATCAGTAAAAGCGTCACCAATTTGTGCGTAAACTTGATTTAAAATTTCCATGTCATCATTCCTTTTTAATATAAAAAAAGCATACAAAAATTGAAATTATGGACATTGCCATATATTTGAGCTCACTATATAATATTAAAAAAACTAGAATGTGTGCAGACTTAAGAAAAAAATTTTTCATATGACAGCGACGGCAACTTTAGCTTAGGCTTGATACTCGGCGAGGTCAAATTTAGGTGTGATGGCTGGTGCGAATATAGGTTTGATTTTGGCCGGAATGATTATGTTCATAGTTCCGCGGTCGGGAATTATCAGGCCCTCGATTATCATCTTAATGGCATTTATGGTATCTGGCGTGACATCGGCATTTAATTCCTCAATTTTCCAATTTTCTGTTCGTATTGTTGCATCCATTCCTGCAGCAACACTTCCCGTAGCTTCAATCCCAAATGCGGCGATGGGCTTGGGCTCCTTTTGAAGGGCTTCGGTGGTTGGTAGCTCGGCTGCGGTAGGGAAGGCATCGATTAGAGCAAACGCTATTTCGAAATTGCTTATATTTTGGATTTCGATTACATATTTAAAATGTTCGCCCAGTCTTAACGAAGTAGTTGCAGATGCGCCATTACTATGCAAAATTTTTTTGGATATTGAAAGCGGACTGCTTGTTTCGATAGTGGAGTTCGCTGATGCTATGGCAGTGTATAGCTTCTGATTTTTGATTAACAATTGAGCATATGCCTGATTTTTGATTAAGTATGTTTCGTGCTTGAGCATATGAGCATCTCCTTTCTATGTTAAAGCGCCAGGCTCTGCAGGGCCAAATTTGGGAGTAGCCAAAGTGCGTACGATTGCGGGGATGATAATGGTTGTTGTGCGGTGGATGGCAATGGCGCGAATGACTAGTTTTTGGGCTTGAATGTTTGCGGGAGTGACGCCGGCTGCTAGATCGTCAGCATTGGTGAATGGTGCAAATGAAATGTTGTGGGGATCTGCATACCGCGGGGGTTCGCCATCAACTGCGATAATAATTCCGTATGGAGGCCTTTCGGTTGCGAAGCGTAACACATTGGGAAATGCATCGATCAGCTCGACGTCTGCCATGGCGGTTGCGGTATCGTTTGTAATTGCGACGGTATAATGAAATGCGTCTCCTGGTGAAAAAATTTTATTGGGGTCGATTTGGTAATATGGAGTACCGTATAGATCGGTGACTGTCTTTGTAACGCTTAGTCCCAGGGTGGTTGCGAGTCTAATGTTAGCTGCAGCCAGATTGCTGGTATAATAATCAGTTTGCGCATAAGCTTGATTTTTTACATATATTGCCATGATTATATACTCCTTTCTAATTTATGGTAGACTGGCCTTAAACTCTTGCATACTAAACTTGACGGGGACGCGTATTTCGATGGCATCACCAGCAAAAAGTTGTAGTTGCGCAATGGTAATTAATTTTTTGTCTGCCACATGAATAATTGGCGGTGGCGCAGCGGCTCTATTGTGCGTAACCAAAATATCTCCATTTACGGTAAGCCCCGCAGGCAAAGCATCACCTACGGTAACGTTGCTATAATTTAGTTTATAGATGGGCTGATCGTCTGATCCAAAATTATATGGCGATAGGTGTATTATATACTCAAGATTCGCATCGTGGAGTAGAAGTGTGTTTGGGATAACCGCTTTGGTGATGTTGATAGGCAAAGCTCCGGCTGCCGCGATCATTATATCTGCCGATGCTAGGTTGGAATATTTGCTATCTTGATGAGCTATCGCACTGTTTCGAATTAATAATGCATCGTCCATATAGATTCCTCCTTAACTTGATTGCTGCCATGTTCGAGAAAGCAAGGATAATCAAATAGCGCAGAAATATGAAGTGTAACGCCTGACTCATTGCTTGGGATGTTTATGCCTGTAAATTGAAGCATTATCTTATTGGCAGTTTTTATAATGGTCGATGCCCAATCATTTTTGGGAGAAGGAATAGGAAATATACACGGATCAAATACTTCTGTGAGAGTTAGATCATCCACGCCGATATAGATTGGATTTTCTGTACTACCATAGTTTGGTGCTTTTAGCGTTACAGTGTACTCTATTTTTTTAGAGCCAGTTAATATAGGAATATTTTCCATGTTTTTAATAATAGATAATGGAAGTTGCCCTATAGTGGTATCATCTGGTGGAATGGCAACGATTAGTAATGTATCGCTTTTGGCTGTGCGATTTTCTGTGGTAGCGATAGCTTCATTCTTGAGCGGATATATATCTTCATTGCCTACGGGCGCATCATTATCAAAAACTCCATCAATATTTCCATCTGGAGCGATGGCATCAAAAGAAGTAAATTTAATGAAGTTGTGTATTAAATTATGTCTATTGCAAAAATCGTTAATAGAATATGCTATCTTTATAGTTTCGTGTTGATTCATATAATGTATATGACAATGTAATACAGAATTAATAATATCGAGATATCCGTTAAAATCATAAGAGACTACACCGATCAATTCAGATACATTACTAACGATAGCGATATTGATATTGGCTAAAGCTTTGCCAGATATATTTTGGATATGTATTACGCTAAATCTACCCCAAGCCGTACACGCTATTTGTTGCGATACCGTAAAGATAGAATCAGCTGCTACAAAAATATATCCAGTGATAGAAGCTGCAAAATTTTTGGTGCTTGCAATAGATACAACAGGTGTTGTAATAAGTGGATTCATATCAGATAATCCTTTCTATAAAATAAATTTCTATATCATAGTATGCGTTATAGCGTCACTTTGTAAATTTGTACTAGACATTTTTTAATAAATATAAAAAAAACATCCCCGCAGCTATTGCTGCAGAGATGATGGGATGCCGAGCATTTTTTTCAATTCTTCCCATAAAATTGGTTTAGAGAAATAATAGCCTTGAATGAGACCGTATTGTTTAACAATGTCAAATTGCTCTTGTGTCTCAACGCCTTCTATGATCATTTCCATACCCAATATATCAGAAATATTTTTGAGAGAATTAATAATTTCGTATTGCTTATCATTGGATTTATTAACAAATAACTTATCAAGTTTGAGTACGTTAAAATGATAATCATTGAGATAATTAAACGATGAATAACCAGTGCCGAAGTCGTCTAAAGCAATAGATATTCCTAGATCTTGTATTCTTGCTAAATTGTTGGCGACGATTTCACCATTTTCTAATTCTTCGTTTTGCAAAAATGTAGATTCTGTAATTTCTAGGCATATTCCTTCGTATCGAATATTGTATCGTTCGAAGATTTCTATTAGGCGATCCACAAAGTTGGTACTCATAATTTGTATAGGCGATACATTGATCGAAATTTGTAAATTGACATTGGCAGCATACAAATCTTGGATATCCTTGGCGGCACGTTCCAAAATCCAAAATCCTAGTTCTATAATTAACCCTGTTTGTTCTGTTATATAAATAAATTGATCTGGAAAAACAAATCCAAGGGTTGAACTATTCCAGCGTATGAGTGCTTCAGCTTTTTTAATATTTTGATTAGCGTCTACTATTGGTTGGTATGTTAAGAAAAACTCGTCTTGTTCTATAGCAAATGCTAAAATGTTTTTTATGATATTTTCTCGTAGGGAATCTTGATATACTTCTGATTTAAACATTGCCAGCTTATTGCGGGATAGCATTTTGGCTTTGTTTAGCATAATATTTAGCTTATCTAGTAAATTTGTTTTTGTATCAGCATGCAAAGGATATATGATTGCAGCGGAGTTAAATGTAATGGTAATTAGTTTATTGTGCAGTGATATTGGGTTTTCTTTGAAATAATTGAATATCCTTTTATCATAAAATTGTATAATGGCATTTTCGTTATATGTGCCTTCGATAATAATTAAAAATTCATCATCACCAAATCTCACTATTTTTCTATTCAAATGTTTGGTAATTTCAGCCAATCTTTGTACTATTTCTATCAGTATAGTATCGCCGCTACCTTCGATATTACCATCATTAATGGCTTTAAAATTTCGAACATCGAGCAATATTAAACTAAAGTGTTTCTCATTTTGGATCAACTTAGATAGGTGTCGATTAAAATATAATCTATTTGGCAGATTTGTGAGGCTATCGTAATAAAGCAACTCTTTGATTCGGGATGTAATGGTTGTCTCCATTATTAGTGTTAGATCATTAATGTAGCTGACCCCTAATTTGTAATCTGCATCGTCTCCTAGCCCCAAAATAATTTTCTTAAGCTTATTTATTGAGGTGACTACAGGATTTAATATTATTTTGATGGTTACTAACACTATAATTGATATGACTAAAGCGTATAGACTGATGGCTACTGTGAAATTAATCTGACTACCTATAAGAAAGTGATTGGTTTCGATAGAGTGCTCATCGATCACAAATGTAATTTTTTCTAGATCATTGGTATTTATATATGTTTTTACAAATTCATCCTTGGTTTGTAATTTTTTTTGTATATCTGCAGTACCTATAAGGCCATAATCATATTCTAAATATACATCTAAGTGACCAATGGTAAATCGTTCCTGAAATGACCTTAATACATCTTCTATATGCTGATTTATAGCAACAATTCCTATTACATCATCATGCTCATCATAAATGGCCGATATTACACTATACGTTATTTTTCCACTATCAGGATGTATGTATATTGGTGTTGATGACGCATCTAATCTTTGATACATCTCATCATACCACACTTCTTCTGTTACAGATCCTCCTATAGATAGACCTTCTTCTGTAAATAAAATTTCTCCTTTTAAGCTAAATAATGATATCGTCGTATGAAAGCCCATTTCTAATAATAGATTCTCAGTTTCTGTTATATACGATGTGTCCCATTTGCTAGGTATTTTTCCATTGTTTATATCTAGCATAAAATCTTGCACTATTTTGTTATTAGCAAAATTTTCTTCTATATTCATCAATGTATCTAAGTCCCTTTGGTACTCATCTATAATATCTTTGGTATAAATGTCACTAATGGATTCAGTTACTTCGGCTTGAATTGCCATTAATGCTAGCTGAGATAACACTATTATACTTAAAAATAATGCTATGATGATGGTTAGCAATTTTTTATCAATAAATCTCATTTTCATTTTTTACCACCTTCTACATATTTATTCATCATTATATTAAATATATTTTATATATACTTCATTTATGTATTACATTAGTTAAATACTTGTATTTTTGTATATTGAAAGTTTATTAGGAAGATTTATTTTATATTGACCATTTTTTATTTGTGTGCTACACTCAAAGTTGTATATTATTTACCCAATATCATGTATTTATAAGGAGAATTGCTAATGAATGTTGAACAATTAGGAAATTTACGAGTTGTTGATTTAACAAAAATATTAGATCCAGAAACTGAAACGCGTCGTTTAAAAATTGATCGATTTAACACAGGTGGGCCGATTCCCGATTGGCATACGCACATGGATATTACAAGTCATTTAGGAACCCATGTGGAATGTCCATACCATCATCACAATGATTGGTCTGATGTAGCGTCTTTGCCATTAACTACTTTTATGGGACGTGCATTATATGTTGAAATAACACACATGGCACCTTATACACATATAAAAGGTCCTGATTTGGATAAAGTTTTAAAAGATAGAATTCAACCTGGAGACATAATTATACTAGATTCTCCTAATAAAATTCCACCATTTACAAATCTAACAAATACCGAAGCAGATAAGCGATTGCTAATTTGCAAAGAAGCAGCAGAATGGTTCAAAGAACACAAAGTAAAATGTGTTGGATTTGGCGATGGAGTTTCCATCGAGAATTGTAATGAAGATGTGTGCGCATTTCATGATATATTGATGGAAGAAAATATTGTATTTTTGGAAGTGTTACAAAATCTTGATCAACTTAGTACAGATACCTTCTTTATGTCATATTCTCCGCTACCAATTAAAGGTCTTGACTCTTGTCCAATCAGAGCCTATGCAATAGAAGGGTTAGTCGAATTTTCAAAATAAATAATTAGAAGGGATTTTTGAACAATGATTTATTCATCAATCAAATGTAACACGGAGTTGCCTAATTATCCAACACCAATAGCAAAGGCGATCAGCTATTTGAAAGAAACTGATTTTATGGCGTTGGAGACAGGTATATATGAAATCGAAGGCAAAACAATTTATGCGCAACTGTTTGACAAGGAAACTTTACCACTAGATGAAGCTCTCGCAGAGTCTCACAAAAAATTCTTAGATGTACAATTTTTAGTTAAAGGTCGCGAAAAAATTGGGGTTACTAATTTCAATAAAAACTATCAGGTTCAGGAATATATCGAAGAGAGAGACTTAATTTTCTATAAAGCGGTCGAAAACGAGACTTTTATCGAAATGAATGAAGGTGATTTTTGTATATTTTTTCCAGATGACATTCATCGACCAGCAGTTGTCAATGGCGAAAAAATGATTATTCGCAAAGTGGTGGTCAAAATTGATATAGATACTTTAAAATAAGCGGAGGAAAATATCATGAAAATAGCAATAATCGGTGCTGGAGCCATGGGCTCTATATATGGTAGTAAACTTTCTACGAACAATGAAGTATATCTAATTGATCTAAACTCAGAAATTGTAAACGATATTAACCAAAATGGAATCTTCATTTTAGAAGCAGATGCCGAATATCACTATTATCCTAAAGCAACCACCGATAGCGTAGACCTTCCTGCTATGGACTTAGTGATACTTTTTGTTAAATCTATGTTTTCAGAAGTGGCGCTAGAATCAAATAAGCATTTGATTGGCAAAGACACATATTTGATGGCGCTTCAAAATGGCGCGGGTCATGAAGATGTGCTTCAAAAGTTTGCAGCAATAGATCATGTAATTATAGGCACAACAGAAGATAGTGGCACAACGATATCACTAGGAAAAATCAGACGAGGTGGTGTGGGCAATACCAATATTGGAATGCTGGTGCCAGATAAATCTGATATGCTCGCATTGATTAAAGATAGCTTCGATAACGCAGGATTTAAAGTAACTATACACGCTAATATTCAGCAGTTAATCTGGAACAAATTAATAATTAACTCATCTCTAAGCGCTACAACAGGTGTTTTAAAATCCACAATGGGATATCTAATAGATAATCAATACGCAAACAATATGATGATGGCCTTACTAGATGAGGTATGCAATGTAGCACAAGCTATGGGATTAAAAGCAGATAAGCAATACTTTACGCAAAAAATAGTAGATACTATACTGTTATCTAAGATGGGAATCACCTCTATTTCGGCTGATCTACAAAATGGCAGAAAAACAGAAGTGGACAAAATAACGGGAGCAGTGGTACGAGCAGGGCAGGATCTAAATGTTCCTGTAAAAACTCATGAATTTGTATTAAATACTATACATGCATTAGAAAGTCAATAATTTTTTTGGGTGTGACTAGATTGCACCCTACATAAATAGGAGGAAATTTTTATGAAAAAGCATTTATTGTTATTGGGAACATTGATAATATCTCTTGCTGGCTGTTCGGCAACAGATGAGGCATCATCAGATACATTAGACTTAATTGTAGCACACAACCATACTTCGCTAGAAAATCCCTATGCATATGGAATGAATAAATTTGAAAAAGTCTTAGAAGATATTTCTGGTGGAAAGGTTCAAGTGACTGTGCACCATGGAACTCTTGGTGAAAACGAAAATGAACTTGTGGAAAAACTGCAAATGGGAGCAGTAGATATGGTAGTAGCATCTCCAGGATTTATGACTGCTATTGGTGTTCCCGAAGTGGATATGTTTTCTTTGTTATATTTATTCGACAGCTTTGATCATTGGGAAAAAAATGTAACCGGGGAATTTGGCACATTAATGAAAGATCTCATCGCAACAAAAACAGGAAACAACTTTAAAGTTATGGATTATTGGTCATCGTCAGTTAGAGATGTATACGCAAAGGTACCAGTCTATAAACCAGCAGATTTGGACGGACTTTCTATTAGAACTCAAAACTCCAAAGTGCAACAAGATTTATTTTCAGCTACGGGGGCAGTGCCAACACCGGTTGCGTGGAGCGAATTATATCAAGCACTACAGCAAAATGTAGTTGATGGAGCCGAAAATGATTATACTAATCTTATGTTAAAGGAGCATCATAAAACTACTAATGGAAAATACATAAGTGAAACACATCATGACTTTACAACTCGTTTATTGCTAATGAATGGTAATGCATATGATAAGTTATCGGCAGAACAACAAGCGTGGATAGAAGAAGCAATCGATCTAGCGACTCAAGAACATCTGTCCAAAACATTTTCTATGTTTGAAGAATCCAAGCAGCAAGTTATCGCTGATGGTGCAGTCGTTATTCCATTTGATGAAATTGATATTGCAGAATTCAAAGCGTTAGCAATTCCAATTCAGGACAAATTTGCAGCTGATAATGAAATGGAAGCATATCTTGAATTGATCAGAAAAACTTCTAATTAAAAATTGGGGCTTTTAAAGGAGGGGTATTGTGGAAAAAATGAAAAAAGCGGTTGAGGTGTTGGCCAAAATTCAAATTGGTTTGGGAGCTATATTTTTAATGATATTTTTGATTATAGTTGTGTGGCAAATGCTTACTAGAGCTCTTGGAATTACTGCGACTTGGACAGAAGAAGTTTCGATGTACTCATTTATATGGGCTGTGTTTATGGGAGCAAGTGCGATGGTCTTTGAAAAACGTCATTTTGCATTTACTTCTATAAGTGACATGCTTAAAAATCCAAAAGGCAAAGCGGTAATATCAGTAATCATTTCGATAATTATGCTAGTATTCACTTTGATCATGGTATATTATGGATATCAAGTGACAAAAATTTTCTGGAATTATACTTGGACTTTTTTTCCGGAACTAAAACGAGGACCTGTGTGGTCGTGTATTCCGATAGCGGGTATTACGTCATCGATATATTTAATCTATCACATTATTGTCGATGCGGCCATTCTAGTAAAGAAAGGAGAGTAGTTAATGGAAATTTTATTGGTGTTGTTGTTTATAATATTTGTTGCAATTGGGGTACCTATTTCCTTTGCACTTGGAATTACTTCTTTTATAGGTATTGCCTCGCTACCGGATATACCGAATACTGTGGTTTTTACAAAAATGTTTAATGGCTTAAATAGTTTTACCCTGCTGGCAGTTCCGTTATTTATATTGGCGGCAAACCTTATGAACGAGGGGGCTATTACTCATAAACTCATTAAGTGTTGTACTGCTTTGGTTGGGCATTTTAGAGGTGGATTAGCTTATGCTAACATATTAGTTTCTATGATTTTTGCTGGAATTTCGGGATCTTCTCAAGCAGATACCGCAGGGGTAGGCAAGGTGTTTATTCCTGCAATGGAGCAAGATGGCTATGACAAAGGTACTGCTGTAGGAGTTACAGCTGCGTCGTCGACGCTTGGATCTATAATTCCTCCGAGTATAACGATGGTAGTTTATGCGGGCATCGCAAATGTTAGCACGGGTGCTTTATTTATGACAGGAATTTTACCAGGCATTTTACTCGGTCTTGCTATGATGCTCGTCGTTTTTTATTATTCTAAAAGAAAAAATTTCCCAAAATGTGATAAAGTACCTAGGTTTGAAGTGTTAAAGTTAACTTTCGAATCTCTACCAGCTCTACTTACGCCTATAATTTTAATTGGAGGGATAGTTTCTGGCTGGTTTACACCTACCGAGGCTGCAGCTTTTGCTTGTATATATGCTTTATTTGTAGGCATCTTTTTCTATAGAACAATTAAACTTGCAGCACTTCCTAGAATTTTAATCGAGACCATGAAGCTATCATCTCTTTCATTATTCTCTTTGGCAACAGCAAATGCATTGGGAGAATTACTAAGTTACTATCGCCTAAACACATATGTTCAAGAAATTTTTGCTGGTATGACTGGTGGAAAACTTATATTCTTGCTTGTAGTTGTTGTGTTCTTTATGTTTGTTGGAACATTTATGGATTCGGTTCCGGCTATGATTTTATTTGTACCTATTATTCTTCCGTCTGCGACAGCTTTGGGAATTAGCCCGATTATTTTGGGGCTGATAGTAGTTACAACATTATCATTAGGATTAGTAACACCTCCATATGGGCTGTGTTTGCTTATTGCGTCATCTATTAGTGGAATAACTATAGAAGAGTCTTTTAAAGGTACGCTACCATATTTTTTATCATCTATAGTTGTATTGTTAATGCTAGTTCTTTTTACGGATCTATGGTTAATTATTCCAAAAGCACTATTTCCGGCTGTTTTTTAGTTTGTGCAAAAAAGCGGGGGTCAATTTTCGGTACATAATAATCTTGATTATGCTATACTCATACCTTGACGTTTGTTGCTAATGACATTATATTGAAAGTTGCATTAGATTAAGCGATTATGTAAAATATAGGAGGGTATTATGACTGAAAAAGAAAAGGCCGTGGCGGGGCTGCTATATAACGCTAATTATGACCAAGAACTGATTGACCACAGGATTGTGTGTAAAGATTTATGTCATCAACTTAATGTGGCATTGCCATCGGATATCGAAGCCCAAAGAGAACTGTTTCCCAAAATTGTAGGTAGCGTTGGTAAAGATTTTTTTGTTACAACTCCTTTTCAGTGTGATTATGGCTACAATATTTTTATTGGAGATAACTTCTATAGCAACCATAATTTGATAATTCTCGATTGTGCTAAAGTCACTATTGGCAACCATGTGTTTATTGCCCCTAACTGTTGCATCTCCGCAGCGGGGCATCCTCTAGATTTTGAAAATCGCAATATAGGGCTGGAGTTTGCGTATCCGATCACTATCGAAGACAATGTTTGGATCGGTGCTAACGTTACTATTTTGCCCGGCGTTACAATTGGCAAAAATTCTGTAATAGGAGCGGGTAGTGTAGTATCGAGAAGCATTCCAGCTGATAGCATTGCAGTAGGAGTTCCGTGCCGTAGAATTAAGGCTGTCCCAACTGCATAAAAAAATCCCCTCCATTATTAGAGGGGAATAAAACTAAACTTCCATTATAATCGGCAATACCATAGGGCTTCGCTTAGTTTTTTGCCATACAAAATCTCTCAGGTCATCACGAACATGAGTCTTGATAAGCATCCAATCTGTAATTTGATTGCGCTCACATTTATCTAACGTTTTTCTAACCACATTTCTGGCCTGGTCCATCAAATTTTCGGCTTCTCTCACATACACAAATCCACGTGAAATAATATCGGGACCCGCAACAACTCTTCCAGTGTCGTCTAATGTCATGACGGCTATCAACAACCCATCTTCTGACAAATGTTTTCTGTCTCGTAAAACGATATTTCCTACATCTCCAACACCCAGTCCATCCACTAATACTTGTCCAGATGGCACGGTGCCTGTAACTTTTATCGATGTTTTATCAAGCTCTAGTACATCGCCTATAGCTAATATTGGAATGTTCTCTTTTTTGATGCCCATATTTATTGCAGTGTTTGCATGTGCTTGCAAATGCCTATACTCTCCGTGGACAGGAACAAAGTATTTTGGCTTAATTAAAGCTATCATCAACTTTTGCTCTTCTTGTGCTGCGTGTCCAGACACATGAGTATCATCTTTGATTACAATAGCTCCTTTTTTTGTCAAATCATTAATCACATTAGATACGGTCTTTTCGTTTCCTGGAATCGGCGTTGCGCTAAGGATTACAACATCGCCAGGCTTTATATCAACTTGTCTATGTTCCGACTTTGACATGCGAGATAACGCCGCCATAGGTTCACCCTGAGAACCAGTCATAATAATTACAACCTTATCATCTGTATATCGTTTTAAATCATTTACCTCTATAAGCGTATTTTTTGGAATATCCAAGTATCCGAGCTCGCTTGCTATCTTTACGACATTAACCATGCTTCGGCCCATAACGTTTACTTTTCGTTTGGTTTCGCCTGCTGCATTGATAATTTGCTGAACCCTATCTACGTTTGATGCAAAAGTGGCCACCATTATTCGTCTATCTTTATACTTACTAAATACTTCTGATAATGTTTCACCCACCACTCTTTCAGACTGAGTATACCCAGGTCGTTCTGAATTTGTACTATCAGAGAGCAATGCTAGTACACCTTTTTGTCCTAGTTCTGCCAATCTGTGTAAATTCACAACTTTTCCTCTAATAGGCGTATAGTCTATTTTAAAGTCTCCTGTGTGGATAATGGTTCCGACTGGTGTCCATATCGAAAGCATTACAGAATCTGTTATACTATGATTCGAATTGATAAACTCAACTTTAAAGCTATTTCCAAATTTGATCGTTTCGCCATTTTGGATAACCACTCTGGTTGTTGTATCCATAAGCCCGTGCTCTATCAATTTATTTTCTATAAGTGCAGTTGTTAAACTAGTTCCATAAATTGGTATATTTACATCCCGCAGTATATATGGCAAACCTCCAATGTGATCTTCGTGCCCATGCGTTATTATAAATGCGCGTATTTTATCAATATTTTTTACCAAATACGTTGTATCTGGTATTACTAAATCTATTCCTAACATTTCGTTTCCCGGAAAAGCAAGTCCGCAGTCTACAACAATGATGTCGTTTTCATATTCAAACACTGTCATGTTTTTGCCGACTTCGCCCAGCCCACCTAACGAAATAATTTTTAATTTTGGTTTTGCTTGTTTAGGTCTCAAAATTTTACCTCCTGAATATTTTTTCCGCCCCGTAATATAAAGATGAGACCATTATAATTCTTTATCACCGAGATGTCAATTAACTTCAATGTCATATTCATCACTTTCCATTAGGATTAGTGTAATTTGCTGAAATTCATCTTCGTTCTCTATTAAAGAATACACTAAATTATCATCCTTATCTTTAGCCTCCTTTAAAATTGTCGCTTCATCGTCTTCATCAACAACTAACAGATATTTATTGTCATTAAACACTGTACTATCAACAATTTCAAATAAGATTTCTTCGCCGGTATCTTCATCATAAAATATTATTTTTTCCAATTTCTTTACCTCTATTTGCATCTAAATAATTTTGTAGAATTATTACGGCCGCAACTTTGTCGATCACTTTGCTTCGTTTTTTTCGACTTAGATCAGCTTCTAATAATACATTCGTTGCTGCTACGGTACTAAGGCGTTCATCCCATAATACTACCGGTATTTGCAATCGATTTTTAAGCTTTGTCTGAAAAAGAATAGTTTCTTCAACGCGCTTCCCAGACGTGTTGTTCATATTTTTTGGCAACCCTAATACTATTTTGCCAACTTCTTGTTCCTTGCATATTTTTTCTAACTCATTTATTGTTGCTTTTATATTAGATGGATCTTTTCTTCTTATGATAGAAACTGGATTTGCTATTATAAAAAATGGATCACTTATTGCAACACCAGTTGTATTTGTTCCAAAATCAAGGCCCATTATTTTCAACAGTTATCACCCAAATAAAAGGCAACTAATTCTTCTAAAATTTCGTCGCGTTCTATTTTTCTGATTTTGGTTCGAGCGCCATTGTGGCTAGTTATATACGTAGGGTCTCCTGACATAATATAACCTACTATTTGATTTATAGGATTATATCCTCTAGATTTTAAATCTGCATATACTTCAGTCAATGTTTCTCGTATAGAAATTTGTTCTGGCATACTAAGCTTAAATTGCATAGTCTCATTTAAGTTACTCATTCAACTGCACGTCCTTCCAATATATTATTCGCTATTTTTGTTATTTTAATAAGTTGGGTAGTCAAATTTTTGCCATTGCTTACTTCTACTCGCATATAATTGCTTGTAAATCCTGTGTTATCACTTTCTAGCAATACAATAACTTCCTTACCTAGCATACTTTCCAAAATTTTATTTCTATTACTTTGAGTCACCTCTTTTAATCGCTGCGATCTTTCATCTTTAATTACTGAGTCAACTTGTCCTGTCATCTTTGCAGCTGGAGTTCCCTCACGCATAGAATATGGAAAAATATGCACATCTAAAAATCCTATCTTTTTTACAAACTCAAGAGTCTCTAAAAATTCATCTTCTGTCTCTTGCGGAAATCCCACAATGATATCAGTAGTGAGTTCTACTTCTGGTAGAGCAGCTCGTAATAAATTTATACTTTCTAAATACATAGCGGTTGTATATTTTCGATTCATTCTTTTTAATACAGAATCCGATCCGCTTTGTAATGATAAGTGAAAATGGTTGCACACCTTTGGAGTTGTTTTTAACATATCTATAAATGTATCATCAATTATAGTAGGTTCTATAGAGCTAAGTCTAATGCGCTCTATGCCCTCAATCTCAGCTATTTTTTTGATGATTGATATTAAATTTGTATTTTTTAAGTCTTTTCCATAAGATGCTACATGAATACCGGCTAACACAATTTCCTTAAAGCCGGCATCTTTTAATCGTATAACTTCTTCGATAACATTATTTTCCTTCCTACTTCTAATCTTCCCTCTTACATAAGGAATAATACAATAACTACAATAATTGTTGCAACCTTCCTGGATTTTTAAATATGCTCGAGTTTTGGAACTGGTATTTGATATTTCCAGTTCTTCAAATTCCGTGACTTCCATGATATCGCAGACAAAATTTTTTGCTATTTTATCTTGCATAAAGTTTTTGACTAATTCTACAACGGCGCCGCGGTTGTCGGTACCTACAACAATGTCAATTTCGCTAACTTCCGATCTAATTTTATTTTTGGCAATCTGAGCATAACAACCCATCGCCACAAGTACGCTATCGGGATTTATCTTTTTAGTTCGCCTAAGCATTTGTCGACATTTTCGATCGCTTAAATGTGTAACAGTACAGGTATTTACGAGATACACATCAGCAAACTCATTAAAGTTTACCAATCTATATCCTTCTTTAATAAATTTTTCAATCACTGCGTCAGTATCATATTGATTTACCTTGCACCCCAAAGTGTATGCTGCAACAGTTTTTTTCATCATACTTTTCAAATTTTCCTCCACATGCTCAATATTCTCTGTCGAGCATTAGTTTTTTTCATCATACTTTTCAAATTTTCCTCCACATGCTCAATATTCTCTGTCGAGCATTTTTATTTATTAATATCAAACTGACTAACAGCTACAGTCGTAATAAATTTAGGTGTAACAATTTTCGATGCTGCAGCTGTATTATCAGTTTATTCAGCATCGGCGACAATCTTAGGTGCCATAGTTTCGGCCGCGTTATCAGTTGATTCTTTTTGATTTAGCGCTTGAATATCTTTTAAACTATAAATAGCTTTTTCTTCATATATTTCGTTAATCTCTCTTTTTCTTTTGTCGAGCATAGTTTCTTCAACTTCTTCTTCAACATTTTCTTCTGATGTACCAATGGTTTTGGCAAAGATAGGCTGAATAAGATGTGAGCTAGCATAACACATAATTCCAGGAATCATAAGCAACATTGGAGGTACAACTAATATGACGATTGCAGAAATGATTGTCATACACAACAATAAAAAGCTTGTAATTAAGTGTTTGTTGGTAAGGACAAAAGAGAGTACAAAGGTATTCTTGATGCTCATATGAAATCTAGACAGGATTGCAAAGGTATAAGTGCTAAACAAAATAACTTCGATGCAGAAAAACAATACAAATCCAGAGTATAGCATAAACGCAAACCCTTCAAAAGTTGGACTTAATAGAGATATAAAATATAGAACAGCGCTAGCCCAAACTATCAAAAGAATTATTGTGATTGGCAGTGATTGTTTAAAATTTTGCTTGTAACTCTTAACAAAATCTCGATATATATAAGGGTCTTCTTTTCTTATCTTTTTGCCATATACATAAAATAAGGCACTAGCAGAAGTACCTATAGTGACAATCGGAATGCATCCGACTACAAACATAATAGACAACAGCATAAAGTCGGCAAGCTCATTCCCAATTTTATAAAGCGGCCCATCCAAGTCAAAAATTTTCATGTTATTCCCCCCCTAAAAATCTTTTTTCTATAGATTATAACCTAAAAAACAATAAAGTAAAAGACTTTTTTCAAAATCTCTTAATTATTGTTACACTTTTATTTAAATTTCATGTGTAGTCTATCAAAGTCCAAGCTGAAATCTTAAATTATTTTGACTTGTAATTTTAGTAAGTTCTGGTTACAATAACACTATTAAATTTATAAAGGGAGGTTTTTATGGAAAATACTGATCTGACAGTTTTATCAAAACACATAGCAGCCGCTAATAGAATCGATCAAGATCTTTTCGACAAATATGAAGTGCGCCGCGGACTGAGACGTCCAGATGGGACCGGGGTCCTAGTGGGTCTAACTCATATAGGAAATGTTCATTCATATATCATCGATGAAGGTGAAATTGTTCCTGTTCCTGGATTGCTAACCTACAGAGGTATCGATATGAAAACGCTTTGTAGTAATGCAGTAAATACTAATCGAATGGGTTTTGAGGAAACTGCCTTCTTGCTACTGTTTGGGCATTTGCCTACCGAAGAGGAGCTTGCAAATTATAACGTGCTATTAGGTGAGCGTCGAATACTAGACCATAACTTTATAAAGTCTTATATATTGGATAATCCTAGCCCTAGTATTATGAATGCAATGGCAAGAAGTGTTTTGGCATTATATACTTTTGATGACGACGCCGAAGATAATAGCATAGAAAATGTTTTGCGTCAAAGTCTTGAATTGATCGCAGCTTTTCCTACTATGATGGTGTATGCGTATCAAGCATATAATCACTACTATAAGCAAAAAAGTCTTTTCATTCATTCACCAAATCCAAAACTTAGTACAGCTGAAAATATTTTGTATATGTTACGCCCCGACAAATCATTTACAAAATTAGAAGCAACTCTTCTTGATCTGGCATTAATAATTCACGCAGAACACGGAGGCGGTAATAATTCGACCTTTGCAGCCCACCTAATCACTTCGGCACACACAGACACGTATTCGGTAATAGCTGCAGCGCTAGGCTCACTCAAAGGAATTCGACACGGCGGTGCCAGCATAAAGGCTCTAGAAATGTTTGAATGTATTAAAGAGTCTGTAACTAACTGGGATAACGATGAAGAAATTAAAGCTTTCCTTAGAAAAATCCTCAATAAAGAAGCGTTTGATAAATCTGGTCTTATCTATGGAATAGGTCATGCAATTTATATAATTTCTGATCCGCGCGCTGTTATTTTAAAAACTTATGCTGAAAAACTAGCAATAGAAAAAGGTTGCGAAGACCAGTTTCAACTGCTTGCTAAAATAGAAGAATTAGCACCGGTAGTTTTAACCGAATCTAAAGATTCATTTACAAAACCTTGCGCAAACGTTGACTTTTATTCTGGATTTGTATATGGAATGTTAAATATTCCTAAAGAATTATTTTTGCCTCTATTTGCAGTCTCAAGAATTGTTGGGTGGAGCGCTCATAGGTTGGAAGAAATAGTAAACACAGGGAAAATTATTCGACCTGCATATAAAAATGTAGAGAGACGTCACGACTATATACCAATAAACGAAAGATGATTCTCGCCTCCTTTTTTGGAGGCATATGCGGCACAAATCATTGTAAAGGAGAATGCTATGAAAAATTATAAATTTCGATATCTAGAAAAGCTTTCTGAGTTATATCCCAACATTGCTCTTGCAGCGACAGAAATTATTAATCTGAAAGCAATATTAAATTTGCCTAAAGGTACAGAACATTTTGTATCCGATTTACATGGTGAACACGAAGCTTTTTTTCATGTGCTTAAAAATGGGTCAGGCTCCGTTAGAATAAAAATTGATGAAATCTTTGGATACACCCTTTCTAATGCGGACAAACGAGATTTAGCAACACTGATATACTATCCGCGTGAAAAAATGAAGCATTTGCTTTCGCACATTGAGAACGTTGAGGACAAACACGAATGGTATAAACTCACGCTTTTTCGATTAATTAGCCTCTGTAAAGCTGTTAGTAGCAAATACACTCGCTCCAAAGTTCGTAAAGCTTTGCCTCCAGAATTTTTATATGTGATAGAAGAGCTTATTACAGAAACTATTGATTCGGCGGACAAAACCATTTACTATAATGTAATTTTAGATACTATCATCGATACCAAACGTGCCGAGGCATTTATCAGTGCGATGTGTAAACTCATTAAGCGGCTGGTTGTAGATCATCTGCATATTGTTGGAGATATATATGATAGAGGATCAGGGCCGCATCATATAATGGATCGATTGCTATCGTATCATTCGTTAGACATCCAGTGGGGTAATCACGATGTGGTGTGGATGGGAGCTGCTGCAGGGCAACATGCGTGCATTGCCAACGTAATTAGATTCTGCGCACGATACGGCAACTTGGATATCCTAAAAGAAGGATACGGAATCAACCTATTGCCACTCGCCAGCTATGCGATGCATTACTATAAAGATGATCCGTGCGATTGTTTTAAGCTAAAAACAGATCTAAACAATGATCGAGAAGATACCATCAATTTGCAAATGCATAAAGCCATTTCTATACTCCAATTTAAGCTAGAGGGAAATCTGATTCAAAAATATCCGCAGTTTGAGCTAGATAATCGAAACTTATTACATCGTATTGATTATGAACATAGTTCTATTACTATAGACGGCAAGGTCTATGCTATCAAAGACACATATTTTCCAACAGTCGATCGCGATGATCCTTACAAGCTTACTATAGAAGAGGAGATTATTATGCATAAGTTGGAGCAGTCGTTTCTTCATAGTGATAAATTGCAAAGTCACGTAAACCTATTGCTTTCCAATGGTGGTTTATACAAAGTATATAACAACAATCTGCTCTATCATGGATGCATATTATTAGATGAAGAAGGCAACATTAGGTCAATCAAGTGGGGAAAACAAGAATTTTCTGGTCGTGACTGGTATGAATTTCTCGATTCTTATATTAGAAAAGGTTTCTGCTCGCCTAATGATGAAGAGCGTAAACTGGGCAAAGATATTATGTGGTACGTATGGCTTCATCCAAATTCTCCTTTATTTGGAAAAGATAAAATGGCAACATTCGAACGTTATTTGATCGACGACCAAGAAGCTCATATAGAATGCAAAAATCCATACTATAGATACTACGAAACCGAAGCTGTAATAGACAATATTCTTCAAAGCTTTGGCCTCAATCCCAACTATTCTCGAATTATTAATGGACACGTGCCGGTAAAAGTTAAAGAAGGTGAAAGTCCTATCAAATGTAATGGCAAATTGATTGTAATTGATGGAGGTTTTGCGAAGGCATATCAACATGAGACCGGCATCGCAGGTTACACACTTATATACAATAGTCGAGGAATAATTCTAGCGGCGCACGAACCATTTACTACAACCGAAAATGCTATTCTCACTGGCAGTGATATCTACTCTCAAAATATTAATGTAGTTATTAATAGTACGCGTCAACTTGTTCAAAATACCGATGATGGCATAAAAATTAAAGAGAGCATTGCGGAACTTAATGACTTATTAGATGCGTATAGAAATGGTTCTCTTACCGAAAAATATTAAACTATTTATTTTCTAGAACAACGTTTGTGTTTAAAAAAATTTGATTTTTTTTCATTTTTATCGCTTATATACTAAAAATGGTAATATTTGGTTGACGCAATTGATAAATATTACTATAATTGCTCTGTAAATATAAAAATAAGGAGGGTTATAGTTATGAATTCTAATCAAAAAAAAGAGAGATCAACAACTTGGAATTTGAAGAGATTAAAAAGTGAATTAGTCTTTAAGCTTTTGCTAGGAGTATTTATTGGTATAGCGCTAGGACTAGTGGCAAATGAAACGGTGATGAATTTTATCGTTGTAATTAAAGACCTACTCGGACAAATTATCTTCTTTACTGTACCACTAATCATTTTAGGATTTGTTGCACCATCTATTGCCGAACTCAAATCTGGAGCTACTAAACTTTTGGGTTTTGCAGTAGGTATTGCCTATTTGTCTACGCTAGGAGCGGCAACGTTTAGTATGATCTGTGGTTACATATTGGTACCATTATTAAATATTCAAAATTCTGTGGAAGGGTTGCGAGAGCTTCCATTGCCAATCTTTTCATTACAAATCACTCCAATAATGTCTGTTATGAGTGCGCTTGTATTATCGCTGATGCTAGGCTTAGCTGTTTCGGCGACAAAGTCAACCACATTCGAAACACTTTTAAATGAATTTAGAAATATAGTTCTCAAAATAGTAAGTAACTTGATCTTGCCAATACTTCCATTCTTTATCGGAACAACATTTATGTCGCTTGCATATGAAGGATCTATTACCAAACATTTACCAATATTCATCATTGCCATAATCATTGTAATAATAGGGCACTTTATTTGGCTGATAGCTCTATATTTCATTGCTGGCAAATACGCAAAAGTAAATCCAAAGGAAGTATACAAATATTATGCGCCGGCATACTTTACTGCGGTAGGAACTATGTCTTCTGCGGCAACAATGCCTGTCGCGTTAACTTGTGCGAAAAAATCTCC
Organism: Candidatus Epulonipiscium viviparus; assembly: GCF_030708075.1. GTDB lineage: Bacteria > Bacillota > Clostridia > Lachnospirales > Cellulosilyticaceae > Epulonipiscioides > Epulonipiscioides viviparus. The sequence continues at coordinate 1,619,593 of NZ_CP117982.1, forward strand.
AGTTCTTCATAAAGATAGTGTTGAGTTTGGTATTCCGTTGTTTGCTAATATTCATCTTTGCGGATCTGTACTAACAGAAGTATTTTTCGTTATGACTGTCTCACAAGTTTTGTATGGGCAGCTACCAGGTGTTGGCGAAATGATTGTGTTTGTTGTATTGCTAGGAGTATTTGGAATTGGTGCTCCGGGTGTTCCTGGTGGCACAGTTATGGCATCGCTGGGGCTTATAACCGGTGTGTTAGGATTTGATGCAGAAGGGACGGCACTTATGATGACAATCTTTGCCTTGCAAGATAGCTTTGGAACCGCTTGTAATGTAACAGGAGATGGGGCATTAACTCTGATTCTTTCAAAATTTACACGCAAAATCACCGCCGATTAACAAAAAAATGGGGACTCAAATAGGGTCCCTGTTTAATTTACACGCAAAATCACCGTCGATTAACAAAAAAATGGGGACTCAAATAGGGTCCCTGTTTAATTTACACGCAAAATCACCGCCGATTAACAAAAAAATGGGGACTCAAATAGGGTCCCTGTTTAATTTACACGCAAAATCACCGCCGATTAACAAAAAAATGGGGATTCAAATAGGGTCCCTGTTTAATTTACACGCAAAATCACCGCCGATTAACAAAAAAAATGGGGACTCAAATAGGGCCCCTGTTTAATTTGCCACCTCTGCAATTGTAAATGTATTCTTACCATTTTCTTTAGAAACATATACAGCTTGATCAGCTTTTTCAAATAGTACTTCATACGAATCGGTAGCATCAGAAACTAGAGCAACCCCAATACTCGCCGTAATTCTAACTTTAACGTCTTTGCCAGTGTATGTAGTATCAATCATTTCTCCAATTTTTATACACTTTTCCTCGATATCTATTTCTGTATTCTCAGCTTTCATAAAAACTATAAACTCATCTCCGCCAAACCTTCCCACAATATCGTTTTCTCTAAATATAGATTTCAATTTATTGGCAGATTCTTTTATTGCAATGTCACCTGTACTGTGGCTAATCTTATCATTAACATTTTTAAAATTGTCGAGATCAATTATAAACAATATACCTTTTCTATTATTTTGCAAGTAATGTGTAATCAACTTAATAGTGGCAGTTTTATTGTATAAACCGGTAAAAGCATCTCTTTCGGCCATATTTAAAAGGCTATTTTCTCTTTCCTTTTCATCATTAATATCAATGATACTCATAACAGCAATAAACTGATTGCCAATAATTCGTTTATTAATATGAATCATAGCACGCACCCAACTATAATTATTGCTCATAATTTCATTTCTATATTCTATTTCATAAATATCTATACCATTTTCATAAATCTTGGTCATATAATTTGGTGAACATCGTTCGATGACTTTTTTTCTGTCTGGCTCATAAACCTTCAATGATAGTTCGTTTTCTACTAATTCGGAATAAGATTTATCAAAATAATTTGGCGTTAAAATATTGTTATTCATATAAAAATTAATACTATCTTGGTTTAAATCCACTTCTATTACTGTAATCGATCGGCCAAGCAATAGCTTTTTATACATCTCTTTTTTGTCCAGCTCTTGTTCTAGAAACATTTTTTGATTATCCAGTAAGTTAAATTTTAGAAATAATCCAATTCCACCACATATAATTCCAAAAATACATACTCCTAATGTAATATGCGCTACTGCCAACATTACATCATATACAGCAATATTAAATTTTAAAGCATTAATAATCAAAAAGGTTAAAATACTAATTTCTACAGTTAAAATATTATTTGAGAAACTGCACAAGTATTTTGTCTTAATTTTTCTGATATATAAAAAGTAAACAATATTCACTAAGCTAGCCATTCCCAATGTTGTGGTTATTATAGCTATGTAAATATTTTGTTCTCCTATTGATGGAGGACTATAATATGCGTAAGTGAAAGTAACTACCCCCACCATAGTTGTGTGAAAACTGATAAAGTGTATAGGAAGTATAAGTCCAAATATCGCTTTATTAATTTTTTTATCGTTTACTATCCAAAATACTTCTATCAAACTTACTACTGTGACTACAACATACATTTGCCAAGTTGATAGAACGTCATAATTACTCATTAATACATACCCAATAATAGTATTTAAAAGGGGTACTCCATACTTAATCCATATATTTTGCGGGATGTTTACCAACACAATGTTTAACATTTTAAAAAATATAACAGAATTTATAAATATTACAATAGATAATAAATATATCATAAAACCTCCTATAAAAATGCATTTTTTTAAATATAGAATACCATAATTTTACTTATTTGTAAATAAATAATTCTGTTGACAACATAATTGATAGTAAATATAATGTTAAAATAATATTTTGCATATATAACATTAAGGAGGCTTTTTAATGGATACCAATCGGTTATCTCACAAATTTACACCAATGAATTTATTTATGTATTCTCTACCCACCATCATAATGATGATATTCAATTCTACATACGGAATTATTGACGGGTTGTTTGTTGCTAACTTCGTCGGCGAAAATGCACTTGCGGGGTCAAATATTTCGTTCCCAATTTTGCTAGTTGCAATTGCAGTGGGGATGATGATGGCAACAGGGTCAAATGCGCTTGTCGGAAAATTTTTGGGAGAGGGCAAAACTCAAGAGGCCAAAGAACTGCTATCTGTAATCTACATCGTTGCAATTATCTTTGGAGTCGTTGCGTCAACGCTTATTATAATGTTTGCTGATCCATTGCTTTCGATGATGGGTGCCAACGAAGTTCTCTTGCCATATGCTAGAGAATATTTATTATATTTGACGCCATGTATGACTTCGGCACTTCTACAATCTTTCACACAGTGCTTTTTGATTACTGCGGGAAAGCCTAAAATAGGATTTATTGCTTGTACAATTGGCGGAGTTGCAAACATCATATTAGATTATCTCTTAATTGTAAAGTTTGATATGGGTCTGCCTGGTGCCGCGCTCGCAACAGGAATAGGAATCTCTATATCTGGAATCTTTGGATTATTCTATTTTACTTTCTGCCGCAAAGGAACCCTCTATTTTGTAAAGCCAAAATGGCATCTCAAAACGCTTTTTCAGTGCTTCTACAACGGCATGAGCGAATTTGTAAGCTGCATCTCTGGGGCAATCACTTCTGTAGTCTTCAATATCATTATGATATCTGTTGCAGGCGAAAACGGCGTTGCGGGAATCACCGTAATTATGTATGTGAGCAGTATACTGTCATCTGTATACTTTGGCTATGCGATGGGCGTATCTCCAGTAATTAGCTACAAATTTGGTGCGCAAGATCATGCTCAACTTCAATTAGTCAATGCTACAAGCAAAAAAGTTATTGCGGTAATTTCGATACTTGCACTGACAATGTCTATTATCTTTGCGCCTGCCGCAGTTGGAATATTTATTTCACCAGAGAGCGCCACCTTCGCATTAACAGTAGAGGGCTTTAGAATCTATGCAACTGCTTTTCTATTTATAGGATTTAACGTATTTGTTTCGGCAATGTTCACTGCTCTATCAAACGGAATGATTTCGGCTATCGTTTCTATTGCTCGAACTTTGGTATTTATTTTGCTAGCGCTCTTGACATTGCCGTTTATATTTGGTATTAATGGAGTATGGATTGCCATTCCTGTTGCAGAAGCGCTCGGGTTGATCGTTTCTATCGTATGTTATAAGAAGTATCAACCGGTATATAACTACTAAAAAAAGGAGCCCATTATGAATAATACTAAAGCCAAAATATTATCGGTATTCTACGAATTGATAGCAGAACAGGGCTACGAAAAAACTTCTACTAGCCAAATTTGTGCATTAGTAGGAGTAAAAAAGCCTACATTATATTATTACTTCAATACAAAAGAAGAGTTGCTTATCGAATTTTCAAAGAACATCTTGATCGAGACAATTGTTCCGCCGCCCGAATGTATACCTGCTGGCATTTCAAAATCAGAATACGAAGAATACTTATATACGCTGGGGCTGAATTATATAAATTTTCTGATCCAAGATAAAAAATCGAGGCAGGTTTTGGCGGAAATTAAGATTTTGGAAAAGCGAATTCCAGCTCTTAAAGAAACAATAGCAAATATTTTTGATACCATATATGTTGCTTGGATCGAATTCATTACAATGGGCAAGCAATTAGATGCGATAGATTCCAGGCTCGACTCCAACATTCTTGGTATCCTTATAGGCACTATTTTCGAAGGAATCGATAACCAAATTTTATACTATTTCGAAGAAGTCACTGCAGATGAGATTATACAGTCTTGGAGACAATTTGTAGATCTAATACTAAAAAAATAGATAATGCTAGCTGTTGTAATGATGGCTAGTACTTTTTTTACTCTTTTTTAAAAAAACTATTGACAATATACCGACTGGTATATATAATATATTATATACTGATTAGTACAGAAAATAAAAGAGGGGGATTTTATAATGCAAGATAATAAGCTAGCACAGACATTTATACCAATGAATTTAATTTTATACTCAATACCGACAATAATCATGATGGTTCTAAATTCTACATACGGAATTATTGACGGACTATTTATTTCAAATTTTGTCGGAGAAGATGCATTGGCCGCAACCAACATTGCGTTTCCCGTTATACTCATTGCAATTGCCATTGGTCTAATGATGGCAACAGGAGCTAATGCCATTATCGGAAAGTTGCTGGGCGAAAGAAAAGAGCATCAAGCCCGCGAGTTGCTATCGTTTATATACATCGTCGCAATATTAGCGAGTGTCACTATAAGTACAATTATTCTCGTATTTGCAGATGAATTTTTGACGCTTATAGGTGCCAATGCGGCATTGCTTCCGCTCGCAAAAGAATATCTAGTTGCAGCAGCGCCGTTTCTCACCTTTATACTACTTCAAATTTTTACACAAATCTTTTTGGTAACTGCAGGCAAACCGATAATTGGATTTGCAGCATGTCTGATTGGAGGCATCACCAATATAGTTTTAGATTATGTTTTAATCGTATCGTTTGACTTAGGTCTAACGGGTGCCGCGTTAGCAACTGGTACCGGATATTCTGTTGGCGGAATCTTTGGATTTTTATACTTTCTTATATGCAGACGAGGATCCTTATATTTTGTAAAGCCAAGATGGAATTTTAGGCAACTTGCTCATAGTCTGTATAACGGGATGAGTGAATTTGTAAGTTCCACTTCGGGCGCAATCACCACTGTGTTATTCAATATCATTATGATGCAAATAGCTGGCGAAAGCGGTGTTGCTGGCATCACAGTTATTATGTACGTAAGCACAATCTTATCAGCAATGTACATGGGCTATTCGATGGGAGTTTCGCCAGTCATCAGCTATAAATTTGGTGCACAAGCGCATGAGCAACTCCAACTTATAAATAAAACCAGCAAGAAGGTTATTGCAGTGATATCCATCGTAACAGTCGTGTTATCAATTATTTTTGCAGAAGCGGCAGTGGGCATATTTATCTCTCCCGAAAGCGCAACGTTTGCCCTAACTGTACATGGATTCAGAATTTACGCAATTGCCTTCTTATTTATGGGATTCAATGTATTCATCTCTGCAATGTTCACGGCGTTATCAAACGGTCGAATATCTGCAATAGTCTCTGTGTCTCGCACATTGGTTTTTATTGTAACAGCTCTGGTAACGCTTCCGTTTATATTTGGGATCAACGGAGTATGGGTTGCTGTACCCGTAGCTGAAGCACTTGGTATTATAGTATCGCTGATTTATTTCAAGAAGTATAAAAGAGTCTACAACTATTAAGCAAGATTGGTTGAATGATAAAAAGCTAAGAGTAGTTCATTATGTGAGCTACTCTTTTTTTGCGTCAGAAGTTGCGATAAGTTTTGCAGATGTATTAGTGAATATTGCCTTGAATAGTGTATCGAATGTAGTATATAATCGTTATCTATTTAACTTTGCCTAGGGAGTGAACCTATTGAAGATAAACGAAATTGTTGAACAAAATTATGATAAATTGTTATTGCATTACCAATAGGCTTAGCCAAAAAACAGCAGGCACGATGCTGTATGGAAGCTTTTGTGCTTTATGCCACATTCCAATATTTTTTAAATGCTATTTTAACTCACTGGGGATCGACGTTTGGGGTTGATTTTTCTGCAGCAGTGGGGGGCTCTAGCGGTTTAACAACTATTGCGGGCATCAAAACATTGGATATGGGGATGATTGGTGCTCTACTTATTTCTGGCATCGTGGTATTTATACATAATAAATTTTTTGATGTAAAATTACCTGATTGGTTGGGGATTTTTAATGGCGCAGCCTTTATTGTAATCATAGGATTTTTCATATTGCTTCCGGTTGCCCTAGTGGCTGCGTTTATTTGGCCCACTATTCAGCATGGAATGGTAATATTTCAAAATTTTATTGCCGGAACTGGATATGTTGGTGTTTGGGTATTTGTGTTCTTAGAGCGTCTATTGATACCTTTTGGATTGCACCATTTGTTGGCGTTTCCCTTTTATTATGACTCCGCAGTTATTGCAGGAGGTGTTAAAGCAGCTTGGATTGCTATGTTACCAGAATTGGCTGCGAGTACCGAACCATTAAAAGATTTAGCCCCATTTGCGTGGCCACAACTTTTAGGCTTGTCGAAAGTATTTGGTTGCACAGGTATTGCATTAGCGCTATATAAAACTGCCAAACCCGAAAAGAAAACCAAGGTTGCAGGTCTATTAATCCCCATCACTCTAACTGCAGTATTAGCTGGAATTACAGAGCCAATCGAATTCACTTTCTTATTCATTGCGCCTCTATTATTTGTAGTTCACGCAATTTTGGCGGCAACCCTAGCCACTGTTGCTAACATGTTTGGCGTTGTTGGATATTTATCAGGTGGCTTAATTGAAACAGCTGCGACAAATTTTATCCCCTTAATGAAAAATCATTGGCCAACGTATCTAACCTTACTTATCATAGGATTAATTTTTGTAGCAATCTACTATTTTGTATTCACATTTTTAATATTGAAGTTTGATTTTAAAACTCCGGGCCGTGAAGATGACGACGATATTGTGTTTAAAACTAAAGCAGAATATAGAGAAAAGCAATCTAACGGAAAAGCTGCAATCATTACGGATTCAGATATGGCTCTTCAATTTTTGGAGGGGTTGGGTGGTAAGGATAATATTACAGATGTAACTAATTGCGTAACGCGGCTGCGAGTCAATGTTAAAGACGGTGCGCTCGTACAAAGCGATGCCTATTTTAGAGCTGCAGGTGCGCATGGATTGGTTCATAAAGATAAGAGTATTCAGGTAATTGTTGGTTTAAATGTTACAGCTGTGCGAGATGAATTTGAACAATTGCTATAATGTTGAAAGGGAGGGTGAGCCCATGATAACTTGACATTAATTATTTGCTTATCAGACAGTGTTGCGTCATTTAAATTTTAAATATTAAAGGAGAGAATTAAGATGGAAAAGAAATATGCTATTACAATTGCAGGTGGCGGAAGTACTTTTACCCCAGGAATTTGCTTGCTATTATTAACTCACATGGATCGCTTTCCGGTACGAAAAATTATGTTTTATGATAATAACGCAAAGAGACAGGAGGTTATAGCAAAAGCTTGTCAAATATATCTTCGTGAAAACGCACCCGAGGTTGAATTTGGATATACCACCGACCCAGAAACCGCTTTTACAGATATCGACTTTGTGATGTGCCATATACGTGTTGGGCTATACGCAATGCGAGAACATGACGAAAAAATTCCATTAAAATATGGTGTTCTGGGGCAAGAAACTTGTGGACCTGGTGGAATTGCATATGGAATGCGTTCGATTGGCGGAGTTCTAGAAGTATTAGACTACATGGAAAAATATTCCCCAGATGCTTATATGCTAAACTATTCCAATCCAGCTGCCATTGTCGCAGAAGCCACACGAAGACTACGTCCAAACTCCAAAATACTTAATATTTGCGATATGCCTATTGGTCTCGAAGAAAAGATGGCTCGCATGGTTGGGCTAAAATCACGCAAGGAGCTTAATATTAACTATTATGGCTTAAATCACTTCGGCTGGTGGCATCAAATAGAGGATAAAGACGGCAATGATTTAATGCCACAAATTAGAGAACAGATTAAAACTTATGGATTTGCCAAGGCAGCTCTTGACATGAATCCAAATGCTGAGCCAAGTTGGGTAGATACGTTTACCAAAGCAAAAGACGTCTATGCACTCGATCCCGATACAATTCCCAATACGTATTTAAAATATTATTTGTTCCCAGACTATGTTGTGGAGCATTCTAATCCAGAAATTACACGTGCTAACGAAGTTATGAATCATCGTGAAAAAAATGTGTTTACGTTATGCCAATCAATTATAGATAAAAACACGAGTGAGGGAAGTGGATTTAAGGCAGATGCGCATGCAGAATATATTGTGGACCTTGCTTGTGCTATTGCAAAGAACACCAAAGAAAAGATGTTGCTTATAGTACCAAACGAGGGTGCGATAGAAAACTTCGACAGAACTGCGATGGTAGAGATTCCATGTATCGTGGGTAAAAATGGCTACGAAAGAGTTGTTCAAGGTGCTATTCCTCAGTTCCAAAAAGGGTTAATGGAACAGCAAGTGTCTGTAGAAAAGCTTACCGTGGCGGCCTGGATCGAAGGAAGCTACCAAAAGCTGTGGCAAGCAATAACCCTATCAAAAACTGTTCCAAGCGCACGAATTGCAAAGCTGATTTTAGACGACTTCATAGAAGTGAATAAAGGGTATTGGCCAGAGTTAAAATAAAAAATCAAATAATCTAAAATTTGGAGTAGCATATAACATGTGCTACTTTTTTTGTTGAATTTACCTTTTTTTTATGCTACAATGCTATCAATACTAAATAAGTTACTATATTTTAGTAATTTTATTTACATATTGTATAAATGAAGAAGGTGAAGAAGGTGCTACAACAATTATATACCAAAAACTACAACAACTTAAACGAGAACGATTTATACATTTGGAAATATATTTCACAAAACAGGAAACGATGCGAAACTCTTTCTATTGACGATTTAAGCAAATGTTGCAATGTATCAAAAACTACAATATTAAGATTTTGTAAACGGTTGGGTCTTAAAGGTTATTCAGAATTCAAATTTTATCTATGCATCGACAATAAACATCTAAACACCAAAAGCAAAACTAGAGATGGTATCAAAAAGTTATATCTAGATTATATTGATCAGTTAGAAAAAGATGGTTTCGATAAACTCATTGCAGCGATTGAGGATGCCTCAAATATTTACATCTATGGCAGAAGCGCTCTGTCCAAAAATATAGTGCGGGAATGGCAACATGCTTTCTTGGCAATAAATAAACTACTATATGGAATTACAACATCGGGCCACACAGATCACTACGTAGAAAATATCAATGCCAACGATGTTGTTATTATCATTTCTTTTTCTGGAGAAACAACAGAGACAATAAACTTTGTAACAAAACTAAAACTTAAAAGAGTCAAACTTGTGGCTCTTACGTTAAACAACAACAACACATTATTATCGTTGGCAGATATATCTTATACAGTGGACACTTTCGCCTTGAATGCTGCATCAGATATAGTATATAATTGTGTTGCGAGCTATTTTATATTTTTAGATTTCCTAATCAGCGCTTTTATAGACAAAATGTATCCAGAGGGTGAACTAATTGAAGATAAATGAAATTGTAGAACAAAACTATGATAAACTAACTGAAGACGATTTGCTAATATGGAGATATATCGAAGACAATAAACTGCAGTGCCAATCTATGTCAATTCAATCATTATCTAAAATTTGCAATGTATCAAATAGTAAAATTACACAGTTTTCAAAAAAGCTGGGTCTCAAAGGATTTGGAGAACTAAAACTTTTACTAAAATGGAACAAAGATTCTCACACCCACTTTGATAACAATATTATTCACAATTCTTTTGCAGAAGCGGGTAATACTCTTAAATTCTATGAAGCGGCAGATCTTGATGCAGTGATGGAACGCCTATATCAAGCTCAAAATATATACTTATATTCCACTGGCGAAAGCCAAAATTTGGTATGTCGACAGCTGCAATATTCTTTTTCATATTTAAAAAAACGAATGTATTTAATTCAAGGTGCATCAGAGTTGCCCATGGTCTTAAACCATATTTGCGAAAGCGATTTATTTATTATAATTTCATTGTCTGGTAACAATATCGCTCTGTTGCCACTCTTAGAAAAATTAAATAGCCGAAGCGTATCTACGGTAGGTATATCTCTGGATAATGATAACGTATTAAAGAAGTATTGCACGTTTTTTTTAGGATACCAAGCTAGCGTACATGCAAATTTTATATATGGAGCTACCTATTCTGAATTTTTACATTTCTATATAATAGCCGCTACATTATTTCTACGTTATGCTGAATATATTAGCAGTACACAGTGAAAAGTTACGCCTAATGCAATAAAGAATTTATCAATCGGACTTTCTTTCTAATTAAACTGATACCATTGCAATATATTAAATGTTTGTTATAATATAAATATGCATAGATAGTCAAACTATAGTTTAATTAATATGAGAGGGGCGATTGTATATATGAAACAGCAAATACAACGATTTGGAGGAGCAATGTTTACGCCAGTATTACTTTTTGCTTTTGCTGGTATATGCATTGGGTTAGGAACACTATTTACTACAGAAACTATCATGGGTTCGTTAGCGAGTAAAGATGGATTATGGTATCAATGTTGGAACGTAATAATGGAAGGTTCGTGGACGGTATTTAGGCAACTGCCATTATTATTTGTTATTGCGTTGCCAATCGGGTTAGCCAAAAAACAGCAAGCGCGATGCTGTATGGAAGCCTTCGTTCTTTATGCTACGTTCCAATACTTTTTAAACGCTATCTTAACTCAATGGGGTCCAACATTTGGAGTAGACTTTACAGCTGCGGTAGGTGGCTCAAGCGGCTTAGCAAATGTTGCGGGCATCAAAACACTAGATATGGGAATGATCGGAGCATTACTTATTTCTGGTATAGTAGTATTTATACACAACAGATGCTTTGATATAAAATTACCTGATTGGATTGGCATTTTTAATGGTCCTGCGTTGATTGTAATGATTGGGTTTTTTGTATTAATTCCTGTTGCTGTATTAACTGCATTTGTTTGGCCAACTATTCAAGACGGAATGATAGTGTTTCAAAATGTTGTTTCTAATACAGGATATATTGGTGTTTGGATATTTATTTTCTTAGAGCGTCTATTGATTCCGTTTGGATTACACCATTTGTTAGTATTTCCATTCTTCTATGACTCGGCTCTTGTTGCAGGAGGAGTTCAAGCAACTTGGATGAATATGTTGCCTGAAATGGCTGCAAGCACAGAGTCTCTAAAAGATTTAGCTCCATTTGCTTGGCCACAGCTTACCGGATTGTCAAAAATATTTGGCTGCACTGGTATAGCACTCGCTTTATATAAAACTGCAAAACCTGAAAAGAAAGCAAAGGTTGCAGGTTTGTTGATTCCTATTACGCTAACAGCTATATTGTGTGGTGTAACAGAGCCTATTGAATTTACGTTCCTATTCGTTGCTCCGTTGCTGTTTGTAGTTCACGCGTTTTTAGCGGCAACGTTATCCACAGTTGCTAACATATTTGGCGTTGTGGGCTCTATGTCAGGCGGTTTAATCGAAATCTCAGCTACGAATTTCATTCCGCTAATGAAAAATCATTGGCCAACGTATCTAACTTTACTTATAATTGGAATAATTTTTACGGTAATCTACTACTTTGTATTTAAGTTTTTGATCTTAAAATTTGACTTTAAAACTCCTGGTCGTGAAGATGATGAAGATATCACATTTAGAACTAAGGCAGAATATAGAGAAATGCAAGCTAACGAAAAATCTAAGCCTGCCAAAACTTCAGATATGGCCGCACAATTTTTAGAAGGCCTAGGCGGAAAAGACAATATTGCCGACGTCACCAACTGTGTAACTAGACTACGAGTAAATGTCAAAGATGGTTCGCTAGTGCAAAATGACGCTTTCTTTAAATCTGCAGGTGCGCACGGATTGGTTCAAAAAGATAAGAGTGTTCAGATTATTGTTGGGTTAACTGTTGCCTCTGTGAGAGACGATTTCGAACAATTATTATAACCTACAAGGGGGGTGTAAAATTATGGTAACTCAAGCTAATCAAGTCAAATTAGACAGATATTTCAATATAGTAAAAATATTTTTATTTGTAGCGCCGGTTTTAGGATATTTGTATGCAGCAAATGGGGCAACTATGGCAGGTATTACACTCCCTGAATTGCTAGCGCAAAATCCTAGCATAACAATTACGTTTCTTATGACTATGGTTGCTCCATATATTGCTTTTTTATTGGGCTTGCTACAGAAAAAGCTACTTGCGCAGGATTATCCCGGCGCAGTGCTTAATCTAATTTTGCTATTTATAGCTCAATTATTTACTCAAAATTTATTTTATATAATGTTGCTAGGATATTTATTATACAAAACAACAACAGTCTATAACTTGAATATTCGCGAAAATCTCAAAACTATAAAACCTAAGTATTTATTTATGGAATGTGGTGGCAGCTTTATCGTTATAGTTTTATATTTAATCTGTTTTTATGCTAGTCTTCAAATTAGATAATATTAAAGGAGAGATATCAAAATGGAAAAACAATATGCTATTACAATTGCAGGTGGCGGAAGTACTTTTACTCCAGGAATTTGCTTACTTTTATTAGAACATATGGATAGATTCCCTGTTAGAAAAATTATGTTTTATGACAATAATGCAAAGAGACAAGAAGTTATAGCAAAGGCTTGCCAAATCTACCTTCGTGAAAATGCTCCAGAAGTAGAATTTGGATATACTACCGACCCAGAAACTGCCTTTACTGATATCGATTTTGTTATGTGCCACATTCGTGTTGGGCTATACGCAATGCGTGAAAAGGACGAAAAAATCCCGTTGAAATATGGTGTTTTGGGCCAAGAAACTTGTGGACCTGGTGGAATTGCATATGGAATGCGTTCGATTGGTGGCGTTTTAGAAGTATTAGACTATATGGAAAAATATTCCCCAGATGCTTATATGCTAAACTATTCCAATCCAGCTGCCATTGTTGCAGAAGCCACACGAAGACTACGTCCAAACTCCAAAATATTAAATATTTGCGATATGCCAATTGACCTTGAAGAGAAGATGGCTCATATGGTAGGATTAAACTCACGCAAGGATCTCAATGTGGGCTACTACGGCTTAAACCACTTCGGTTGGTGGCATAAAATAGAAGATAAAGATGGCAACGACTTGATGCCTCAAATTAAAGAGAAAATGAAAGTGAACGGCTTTGCTGATGCTATATCTGGAAATCAACACGTTGAACAAAGTTGGATTGATACCTTTTCCAAAGTTAAGGATGTGTATGCGGTAGATCCAGATACGATTCCAAATACGTATTTAAAATATTATCTATTCCCTGACTATGTTGTGGAGCATTCCAATCCAGATTTTACACGCGCCAACGAAGTTATGAATCATCGCGAAAAGAATATCTTCACTCTATGCCAATCAATTATAGATAAAAACACGAGTGAGGGAAGCGGTTTCGAGGCAGATGCTCATGCGGAGTATATTGTAGACCTTGCTTGCGCTATTGCAAAGAACACCAAAGAAAAGATGTTGCTTATAGTGCCAAACGAAGGTGCGATAGAAAACTTCGACAGAACTGCAATGGTAGAGATTCCATGCATCGTGGGTAAAAATGGCTATGAAAGAATCGTTCAAGGTGCTATTCCTCAGTTCCAAAAAGGGTTGATGGAGCAACAAGTGTCTGTAGAAAAGCTTACTGTGGCCGCATGGATCGAAGGAAGCTACCAAAAGCTGTGGCAAGCAATAACCCTATCAAAAACTGTTCCAAGCGCACGAATTGCAAAGCTTATTTTAGACGATTTAATAGAAGCGAATGTAGGATATTGGCCAGAACTAAAATAGAAAGTAGGTAAATATATGGGATTTTTTAAAAAGAAAATTAAGCAAAAACTAATATTTCCATTTATAGATGGCACAACTATGGCAATAGAAGAGGTACCCGATGAGGCTTTTGCCGCAAAACTGATGGGCGACGGCATTGCTATTGACCCTGCAAACGGCACAGTTTATGCGCCATGTGATGCCAAAGTTACTATGGTTGCAGATACCGGGCATGCGGTTGGTTTGGAAACTGCAGATGGTTTAGAATTGCTTATCCATGTGGGAATTGATACTGTTGGGTTAAAAGGAGAGGGATTTAAATTATTAACTGCTGAAAACAAAAAGGTTAAGAAGGGTGATCCGCTTATCGAGTTTGATATCGATTTTGTAAAATCAAAAGAACTTTCTCCTATAGTAATCTTGCTATTAATTAGTGATACCTATCAAGAAATAACTACAAAAAGCCTCAATAAAAAGGTAGACAAAACTTCTGAATTTATAGTAGAATACAAATAATTATCAAATTCTAGGAGGAACTGTATGTTAACAAAGAACTACACGCTTTCGAATAATGTAAAAATGCCTATGGTTGGATTTGGCACCTTTAAACTGCAGCCGGGCGATGAAGCAAAGAAAGCTGTAAGAAATGCACTTAATTTAGGTTATCGACATATTGATTGTGCTATGATTTATGGCAACGAAGAAAGCGTCGGTCAAGGAATCAAAGCTAGTGGCATTCCAAGACAAGATATGTTTATCACCAGCAAGGTCTGGAATACTGATCACGGTTATGAGCGTACGCAAACAGCTTTTTACGAAACTTTAGACCGATTGAAACTGGATTATCTAGATTTATATTTGATTCACTGGCCAAAGCCTATCAATGCTGAAACCTGGAAAGCTATGGAAGAACTTTACGAGCAAAGAAAGATCAGAGCCATCGGAGTTTGCAACTTCAATCAGCATCACCTAGAAGACTTGCTATCGCATTGCAAAATACAGCCGATGGTAAATCAAATAGAATTGCATCCTAAATTTACTCAACCAGAGTTATGTCAATATTGTTCAGATCATAATATTCAAGTTGAAGCCTGGGGATCCTTAATGCAAGGTCAAATATTTGAAATACCTCTTCTCAAACAATTGGCTGATAAATACGAAAAAACTGTAGCTCAGATTGCTCTGAAATGGGCTTTACAAAAAGGCTATGCAGTTATTCCAAAAACAGTATCAACAGAAAAAATGAAGAGTAACTTAAAGCTTACTGACTTCAATATTTCTGATGCGGATATGGCGCAGATCGCAACCCTAGATTGTGGAGGGCGAATAGGTCCAGATCCTGACAACTTCGATTTTTAGTTACTATTATAATGAGGAATATCATAAGGGATTGTCACTTTGGCAGTCTCTTATTTTTATGCATTGCTATTCACAAACGTTGCTATATCCGAAATAACATCCTCGCTTACAACGCCCTTCTCCTGATATTCCGATATGTCGCCGGCACCATTAGATGGCATCATCAGATGATTTAAATTTTCGTATAGCTTAAATGTTGCCATAGGATATTCCGCCAAAGCCTCTTGCCATGCTGCATAGTCGGTAGTAGCTTTTACCTGGAAATCTTTGGCACCTTGTAACACCAAAACTGGTACCTCAATATCTGAAATAAAATTAATCCCTGCAAATTCTTTGGTCGATTTCTGATACCCTGCTGGAAGCCCCATCAAAATTTGATCGTCAGGAATATCTGACATATCCGACCTAAGTATCGCGATGTCCTCTTCGACTTTTATCATCTGTTCTACAACTAAAGTAGTAGTAGCATCGTCGAAACCGCCCTGTTGTGCAACCCTTTCTATATCTTTATTTTGCGCATACGATGCCTCAAAAAGAGGGTCCAGGATTCCTGCCATAGAAATAATTCCAGAAATTTCAGGATTCGCAACGGCAATTGCGGGAGTGAGCCCACCTCCCATCGAATGCCCTAACACAAATATTGCTCGCGGATTAGTTTTTTGACTCTCTGTTAATAACAAATCAATCGCGGCATCAACGTCGTTTAGCACCTCGTGTTGTATAGTCAACTGTGCGCCCAGCTCTGCCATCTCCTTTGGGTAAGCATAGGTTCTCTTGTCATATCTGAGTGTGGCAATCCCCAGGTTAGCAAGGCCGTGAGCAATATCCTGAAATGGCGCGTTGGCAGCGATGGTGGCATTTTTATCTGCAGGCCCAGAGCCATGCACTAACAAAACTACAGGCGGGTTTGTAACATCTGTAGGAAGCGTAAGTACTCCGTCAAGAGGCATAAGATCGCCAATTGTCACCGCTATCTCTTCAAATGACGCATCTGCAGCTAAGGGCTTATCGATAGATGCATAATTTAAATTTAAGCCAGAAATTTCGTTTGCACCGTTATAAACTAAAGTAACTTTGAAGCCATTATGTTCGTATTCATAAATCACTTCTGCAATATAAAATTCATTTGCAACTATTCCATCTGCAGTATAAAACCCTACATATTCTCCAGTTGTTAAATTTTGGACCATCATATTTAGCGTGGCAGCATCCAGCCCTGCTTTCGCCATCTTTTCGTCAAACGCTGCAATCACCTTATCCGCATTGCCTGCAATTAATTCATCTGCCTGTGCGCGAGCCAGAGTAAGCATAGCATCCTCATTAAAGTGTACAGTTTCAATTTCTGTCTTTGAAGTGCATCCGCCCAACAAGCTTATGGATACAGCGCAGGCAATTAGCATAATAAATTTTTTCATTATATTTCCCCTCCAAATAAAAAAAATGGAGCCATATAGACTCCACTTAAGCTATTGTACTTTCTTAGCAAATACATAATGGGTTAGATAATACAAGGTGCCTATGATAAATCCACCTAAAATGTTTCCAAGTAATACAGGAACTCCGTTATACCATATGAAGTTTAACCAAGTCACGTGCTCGATTTTTTCCGCAGTTACGCCTGCCGATAACGCCAAGTCCACAAGATCTGGTTGAGCTTTCGCAAAAAGAGCAACTGGTATATAATACATATTAGCAACTATATGTTCTGATGCACTCACCACAAATGCAAATATTGAGAAAAATCCAGCAAGAACTTTTCCGGCAATATCTTTTGCGGCATAGATCATAACGATTCCAGAGCACACAAACAAGTTACACATAATTCCTAATAAAAACGCTTGCATAAATGACATTGTTGTTTTTGCATATGCAGTTTTAAATATATAATAAAGGAACTGCCCGTCTCCCATCGTTAAAAGTCCCGAAAACGCCTCAATCAGGGCAATAAACGCGGCTCCAACAAAGTTCCCCAACAACACAATCGACAAGTTGGTTATCAAATCCATAACCGTTGTTTTCTTTTCATAAACACTCATTATAACCAAACAATTTCCAGTAAATAAGTCTGCACCATTTATTACAACAAACATCAATCCCACCGGAAAGACAATTCCAGCTACAAATTTAGCAAGCCCAGGATCTGCAATCCCATGAGCTGCCGTAGACGACGCCAGTCCCCCCATTGCTATATACATTCCTGCCAAGATTCCCATCACGAAAATCTCCAGAAACGGTCTTTTTACTTTAGCAACTCCGGCCTCTATCGTATACGCTGAAATTTCTTTCGATGTTAAATAATTCTTATCTGCCATTTTTGATTACTCCTTAATAAAATTTACCTCCACAAAAATTTTATCTTAAGTGTATTACTACAAATTTTTCATTGACAGACCAATTTTCTTATTTTTAACATCGACACTAATCACGGCCACTTTCACAACATCTCCCACTTTCACAACGTCTAGCGGGTGCTTTACATATCTATTTGATAATTGTGATAGGTGGACCAATCCATCTTGATGTACCCCTATATCTACAAAAGCTCCAAAATCAACAATATTTCTCACCGTACCATTAAGTTTCATACCAACTTCTAAATCTGTAATTTCCAAAATTTCACTGTGCAAAATCGGGCTAGGCATATCTTCTCTAGGGTCGCGACCAGGTTTTTCAAGCTCTGTAATTATGTCAATCAACGTCATCGACCCCACTTCAAGTTCTTGTGCCAACTTTTCAACGTCTGAAATTTTGCTTCTGATTCCACTAAAAGAAGCTGTTTTTGTATCAAATCCTAACTTTTCAATCAATTGTGATGCAACAATATAAGACTCAGGATGAACACCTGTTCTATCTAAGAAATTTGTTCCGTCTATAATTCTCAAAAATCCTGCACACTGTTCAAACATTTTAGGTCCCAACCCTTTGACCTTCTTTATCTCTGCGCGCGTTTTGAATGCACCATGTTCTTCGCGATAAATAATTATATTCTCTGATACACTCTTCTTGATGCCAGCCACATATTGTAGTAGCGATGCGGACGCCGTATTCACATCCACTCCCACTTCATTAACGGAGCTTTCTACCACACCACCAAGGCTTTCTTCCAATTTTTTTTGATTCATATCATGTTGATATTGACCTACCCCAATTGCTTTGGGCTCAATTTTCACAAGCTCGGCAAGGGGATCTTGTAAGCGTCTTGCAATAGAAACTGCGCTTCTGGTGCCCACGTCATCGTTTGGAAATTCGTATGTTGCTAGTTTTGAAGCCGAATATACCGAGGCTCCTGCTTCGTTTACTATCACATAACTAATCTTCAAAGAATTTTCTCGAATCATGTCCGCAACAACTTTTTCTGTCTCTCGTGAGGCAGTTCCGTTTCCAATTGCTATCAAAGTAATATTATGTTCTTGTATAAGTTTTATGAGTACTTTCTTAGTTTTTTCGATTTCGTTTTTTGGAATAGTGGGATAAACCACCGTATTATCAAGCTTTTTGCCCATCGAATCGATAACAGCAACTTTGCATCCTGTTCGAAATCCAGGATCCAACCCTAGTACTGTATGTCCTTTAATCGGCTTTGCCATAAGCAATTGATAAAGATTTTTCTTAAAAACGTCTATTGCCCCTTCTTGTGCTTGCTCGGTTAAGGCGTTGCGAATATCTCTTTCTATTGATGGGGCAATCAATCTTTTATAGCTGTCTTGTATTGAATTTTTCAAAAGTTCTTGATTATACTCGGATATAATTTGTCGGTATAGATAATTTAAAATCAACTCTGTATCTATCTCTATCTTTACCGAAAGAATTTTTTCGTTTTCACCACGATTAATTGCAAGTACTCTATGTGAAGGAATTTTTTTTACAGGTTCCTCATAATCGTAGTAAATTTTAAAAACTTCTTTTTCGTCTTTAGATGCCTCTTTAATTTTGGTAACGATCTTGCCTTCTGCAAAAGTAGTATCTCGAATTTGTCCTCTAAAGGTTGCGTTATCACTTACAAATTCTGCTATTATATCGCTAGCGCCAGCAAGTGCGTCGGCGGCTGTTAAGACTCCCTTTTCGGCATCCACAAATTGAGCAACCCTGTCGTCTGCGATCTCTCCTGCTAAAATGTCATTTGCAAGCTCCTCTAATCCACGCTCCTTGGCTATTGTGGCTCGCGTACGTTTTTTAGACTTGTACGGAAGATATAAATCCTCAACAATAGTTAGCGTCGGAGCGGCGTCAATTTCTTTTTGCAGCTCGGGAGTCAATTTTTCTTGCTCTTCGATCAGTCTTATGACTTGTTCCTTTCTGGCCTCTAAATTTCTAAGATAGTTCAATCTTTCGTCAAAATTACGTAATACTTCGTCGTCTAATCCACCTGTAAGCTCTTTTCGATACCTTGCAATAAACGGAATAGTATTGTCTTCATCAATTAATTTAATGGTGTTTTCTACCTGGTCTTTTCGTATATTCAGTTCTTCGCTTAGTATTTTAATTATATCCATTTTAATTTGTAACTCCTCTTTAATAATTATGTTCAAAATTTCTTAAAAGTTTGTAAAGAATGCCGCCATAGAACCAAATAATCCCAATACCATAGATAAAACAAGCATAATACTAATGAACATTTGAATTTTAGGCCTACGCTTATTCATTCTTTCGTGGAAATTCAATTCAGTAGTCTTTTTCATGATTACTCCTCCTCAAGTTTGATGATCCTTTTTTTAAAGCAATATTTATAGTCTATGCGCCTAGTGCATTGCTCTTGAAACTCAACGCGTGCAAATTTATCCTTCACATCCCTAATTATACCACTTCCATGCAGTTTATGCATAATTTTATCACCAATTTTTATGGTAATTTCTGCACCTTCCATTTCCTCTAAAAAAGGCGTAGGTCTTACAGTTTTATTTCTAAAAGTTTTGGGCAAATATATATTCAAATAATTTTTCGCGCGTGTGGCCGCGACATAAAATAATCGTCTTTCTTCTTCTATCTTATGTTCTGTAACACATTTAGCGCTAGGCAAAACTTCATCTACTGCATTGACGATATATACATATTCAAATTCCAGACCCTTCGCACTATGCATTGTGGTCAAAGTAACTCGATCAAGCGATTTTTGGTTTCGTAGTTGATCTTGCAGTTGCATATCAAATTTTTGTAGCTTGTCTTCCCATTGCAAATAGTCGTCTATGTCTGTCGCAGAATAGAGTATATCATCCAAATAGTCATAAAATGCTTGCGGGTCAACTTTGATACATTCCTCCGCATAATATTGTAAATATTTTTTATATCCTATTACATCTCTTATATATTCTATCCCCTCAGATACAGTTTTTTTAGCAAGATGATTTAGTTTAGTATCTAGTTTCGTTAATTTTTCTTTTTGCCAAGCCTTTAGAGTATCTGATTGTATAAGATCTAAAAGAGTAAAGTTGCGAAGGTTTAAAATAGTTTGCCTAGGAATATATCTACTTGGCTTGTTTGCTATCGCTTGAAATGCATCGGCATTAGATCGGTCATATGCCAATCGAAAATATGCCAAAATATCCTTGGTAATCCAGTGATTATAGATCGTGGTGATATTGTCTCTCATTTTAAATGCCAAGTTTCTATTTAATAGCTCCTCCGCAAATGGCTGTGCTTCTGTATTATTTCTATATATAATTGCAATTTCAGAGCTCGGCACCCCTTTTTTTAACACTTCTTCTATAGCGGTAACTACATCTTTGACTTGGATTCGAACGCTTTTACATTCCACTATTTGCGGTGCTATTTTATTGGTATTATGAGCTTTCATCACCTTGTCGTATCGATTTTTGTTGCATTTAATCACCGAATTGCTTTTCTGTACTATTTCTGAGTTGGAGCGATAATTTATATCCAATATAACCTTAGTGGTCGAAGGAAAGTGCTCCGCAAAGTTTAGCAAAAACTCCGGCTTGGCACCTCGAAACGAATAAATACTTTGGTCATCATCTCCCACTACAAAAATTTCGTCATTCGATTCCTTTAACAATTTAATACATTCAAACTGCACCTTATTAATGTCCTGAAACTCATCTATCAATATATGTGAATACTGCATAGCAAAGCGAGCTCGCAACTTGTCGTTATCCTTCAAATGCTGATAACAATCCACTAGCATATCGTCAAAGTCAAACAAGTTTTTGTCGCTCTTATATGTCTCATACTCTATCGCAACTTTTTCAAATATTTCCTGTGAAAGCTTCTCCGGTATATAATTACCCAAATGCAAAAGTTGATTTTTCATCAAGGTATATTCCATTAAAAATGTATCCACAAAGTCTACAATATCTGCTGTACCTATGTTTTTGTAAACCTGCTCAATAAATTTCTTTTTTAAGATCTCATTTATCAAATTTGCCAAATTGTATTTTGCAGGATTAGCAGATCGAAGTATTCGGAAAAATGTAGAATGAAATGTTCCGAAGGTAACTTCGTTATGACCGTATTTGCTATGAAATCTGTCTTTCATTTCTTGAGCCGCCATTTTTGCAAATGTTATGACCAATATATTTCTTGCGTTAATTTGTAGTTCATTAATCATATAATTTACACGCTCTACAATTACAGTTGTTTTTCCAGATCCCGGGCCGGCAACAACTAAAACTGCACCCTTGGATATTGTTACTGCCAATTTCTGATTTTCATTTAACATATATATACCTCACTGTTATTCTATTCCTTGTTTTAATTCATATGGACATTGCTCTAAAAACATGCACTGGCTACATCTCGGATTTCGAGCAGTACAGATGGCTCTCCCATGCATTATCACTTGGATGTTATAACTAATCCACTCCTCCTCGGGAAGCAACTCCATTAATTCGTATTCTATTTTGGTGGGGTCAGCGCTTTCGGTAAACCCCCACCTCGTACTAATCCGTTTTACATGCGT
Source organism: Candidatus Epulonipiscium viviparus (assembly GCF_030708075.1). Classification (GTDB taxonomy): domain Bacteria; phylum Bacillota; class Clostridia; order Lachnospirales; family Cellulosilyticaceae; genus Epulonipiscioides; species Epulonipiscioides viviparus. The sequence goes on from NZ_CP117982.1 coordinate 1,641,893, forward strand.
GTCAACCACAATGCTGGGAATATGGTATATATTTCCACGAATGACATTCGCTGTTTTTCTGCCCACTCCTGCTAATTGAACTAAATCCTCAATTTCAGAAGGCACTTGTCCATCATATTTATCGACTATGGTCGCGGCAGTTGCGATAATATTCTTTGCCTTATTTTTATAAAACCCGGCGCTTTTGATATCCATTTCCAATTCGGCTGCTGAAGCGGAGGCAAAGCTTTCGGCGCACGGATACTTTCTAAACAATGTTGCCGTTATAATATTAACTCTTTCATCCGTACACTGCGCGCTTAGTATTGTTGCAACAAGTAATTCAAAGGGATTAGAATGGTTGAGAAAGCAAGGAACATCTTTGGGATAGTGTAGATTTAATATCTTCAATATCTCCCCAACATTTGCTTTCATATTTGTAGCCACCTCGCTTTACTTTGTCCATACTCATATAAAAATATTATTGGCATCGGCTCACCTCGCAATGCTAAGTCTTGGGTTAGATCATACTGAAAATATTCCACATGCATCATTCGCTGCCGTTGCTTCATATTGAGATGCCCGGCGGCCATTTTGATAATCACTGCCGGATCTTTCAAATGCTCCAATGCAGTTTCTTTAAATTTTGACTGATCGATGGTTGCAAGCATCGGCATATGGTCTTTTATATTTTCGTGCAACAACCAATCAAATCGTATCAATTCCTTTATAAGCTCCACATTGATGCGCTCAGTCTGCTGCATAAATTCTAGCAACAGAAGGTAGTACGACTCCTTCTTGTGGCTCAGATGCTCATAGCCTTGCCTCTCCCAAAATTCTGCCAGCTGTTCAAAGAATATAAATGGCGTTGGATACAGCTCAAACATATAACTTAGCGTTCGCTCAAAACGATTGCTATTATAAAACCTCTCTACCATCTCGCAAATTGTGTGTAGCTTTAAAACTTCATCATACGAGATATATTTCGTCGAAAGAACTTCATATGGTGGGTAATCCTTATATACAATTCCATATTTATCCGCATCTTGCTCCATCTGCGACCCTTTTAGCACCTTCAAAAATCCTAGCTGCAGTTGCTCGGGGCGTAGCGATATCACGTCATTAAACGATTTTCTAAACGAATGATAGTCTTCGTGCGGAAGCCCCACAATCAAATCTAGGTGTAGATGAATATTTTCTAGTTGCTTTAAATTTTGTACTATTTTTCCTAGCTTTGCAAATGGCATAGGGCGATTGATTGCCACTAACGCATCAGCATTGGTGGTCTGTACTCCTATTTCAAATTGAATCAACCCTGCCCTAGCCGATTGCAAAACATACAGCATTTCCTTGGTGATCAGCTCTGCAGCAAGCTCGAAGTGAAAATTGGTGATTCCGTTATCGTACTTAATAATATATTTCCAAACCTCCAATGCAAATTTGAAATTGGCATTAAATGTGCGATCTACAAACTTCACCTGCTTGATTTTCTTAGTCAAAAAGTATTCCAAATCTTGTAGTACTCGTTCTAGCGGTAAATAGCGCACGCCCTTGTCGATGCCAGAAATACAATAGGAGCAATTAAAAGGGCACCCTCGGCTAGATTCGTAGTAAATTATCTTGTTTACAAATGGATCCAAATCTTGATAGACAAACGGCAGCTCTGCTAAGTTCATGGCTTTGGTTCTAGGATTTTTTACGATTTTATTTGCGTTTTTATATACAATAGCCGGAATATCGCAAAGTGGCGTTCCGGCTAAATATAGCTTCCAAGTAATTTCTCCTTCGCCCTCCATTATCAAATCCACTGGCAATTCGTTTAGCAGCTCCTCGCAATTAAAACTAACTTCAGGACCTCCTAGAACAATTTTTACATGAGGTAAAATTTTTTTGAGAGTTGGTATTATAGTTTTGATGTATTCGATATTCCATATATAGCAAGAAAAGCCGATGATATCTGGCTGCCTTTTATATATTTGTTTAATTACCTGATTGTCATCGATGTTTATACTAAGCTCCAGCGTTTCGATATCGGCGCCCTTACAATATTTCTCGATACAATGTATGGCTAAATTTGAGTGTATATATTTTGCATTAACTGCAACTAATAGAGTTTTCATAAATTATCTGTCCATTTACTAAAGTTTTTTCCACAACACCGAAGACTTCCATTCCTTCAAACGGAGTATTTCTAGATTTAGATACAAAGTCTTGGCTGTTTATTTTATATTTTGCATTAACATCGATAATGGCAATATCGGCAATTTTGCCCACATCGAGATTCCCTTTGTCTATGCCAATAATAGCGGCTGGCGTTGTAGACATTTTTGAAATCAATTCAAGCGGTGTTAAAATACCAGTTTTTACCAAATGTGTATAACTCAATGCGAAGCTAGTCTCTATTCCGATTATGCCAAACGGAGCTGTTTCGATAGGAGATGCTTTTTCGGCCAAACTATGAGGGGCATGGTCTGTGGCAATAGCGTCTAAGATGCCCGACCTCAGTGCTGCTCGAATGGATGCGACGTCTTCTTTTGTTCGAAGCGGAGGGTTCATCTTTTTGTTAGAATCGTGATCAAAGAGGATGCTATCATCCAAGATAAAGTAGTGCGGTGCGGTTTCGGCGGTAATGCGTATCCCTAGCTTTTTGCCAAATTCGATAAGCTCCACGCCTCCTTTGGTACTAACGTGGCATATATGAAGACGAGCGTTGTTGTGTCGTGCAAGAATCATGTCGCGAGCGATGATAATCTCTTCTGCCTCTCGTCCCAGCCCCTTCAAATTGAAGCGCACCGAATTTTTGCCCTCGTTCATTACGCCACCGATTAAGTTCATATCTTCTGCGTGAGAAAATATTGGAAGCCCCACTGAGTTTGCAATACCCATAGCCTCCTTCATAATGGCAGAATTCATGGCGGTCTTGCCATCATCGCTTAGGGCACAAATTCCAGCCGCTGCCATACCCGTAATATCAGCAACCTCGGCTCCGTTTTGTCCCTTGGTTATGGCGCCTACAGGTATTACGTTCACCACCGTGGCAGCGTCGCAAACGTATCGCACCATATTTGCAGTATCGATCACTGGATTGGTATTTGGCATGGGGCATATTGTTGTTATTCCTGCTCTCGCAGCGGCCAAGCATCCCGTCGCTATCGTTTCCTTATGCTCAAAGCCAGGCTCTCTTAGGTGTACATGCAAATCCACCAACCCCGGAATTACCCACTTCCCTGTCGCATCAATTACCGTATATCCTTCTGTACTTTTTTCTCCTATAAACTCAATACGTCCATCTTCTATATAAATATTTGTTATCTGTTCTAAATTAGTTGCGGGATTTAATATCAATCCGCCGGTTATACATGTTTTCATAGCTCACTCCTAATATAGTTTTCTTTATTTAAGATTATTGGCAAAAATTTGGTATAATATACAGCAAAAAAAAAAGCTCTGCACCTAAAATGCAAAGCCTCAAACAAAGTATGGTAACCCCAATATTGCAACAGCCATTCCCAACACGGCACCACAAAAAACTTGTGTCGGTGTATGTCCTAACAATTCTTTTAGAGTAAAATCTATATCAAATTTTTTCTGATCTTTCAAGTGCTCCATAATTTCATTTAACAATATCGCTTGATTGCCAGCTTGCATTCTCACATTTGCCGCATCATACATAACCACGCAGCTAAATACGCACGCTACCGCAAACATAGTTGTATTATATCCTTCTAGCTGCCCAATGGCTGTAGATAACGCGACGGTAAACGCACTATGAGAGCTGGGCATTCCGCCAGATGCCGTTAATTTAGCTATATCAAATTTTTTGTCGTGTACTAATGTTATAACGATTTTTAGTACCTGTGCAATAAACCAGCTTATAATTGCAATTATAAGTGAAGGACTAATAATCCAATTAGTCATATTATCTCCTCCTATTTAGTAAGTCCTGTGCAATCTCTTTTAATAAAGAAGTATCGCCATTCACTTTATCCAAACATTTGATAGCTTTAGCAGTAAGCTCCGCTGCAATCTCATAGCATTGATCTACACTGAAAAAGCTCGTATAGGTAACTTTTTTGTTTTTACTATCACTGCCTATATCTTTGCCAAGTTCGTTGACTTGTCCTGTGATATCTAATATATCGTCAATTATTTGAAAAACTTTGCCTAAATATGTGCCATATAATTCCAGAGCAAACAGCTCGCTCTCTGATCCATAACCCAAAACAGCACCCATTTTCAACGCACTCTTGATCAACGCACCTGTTTTGTTTAGTTGTATTTTTTCTAGCATTTCTATAGAAATTTCTTTGCCCTCATAAAACATATCGTACATTTGACCAAGCACCATTCCGGATGCGCCAGCCCCTGTGGCCAAAATATTAGCCGCAATAGCTTTTGCAGGATCCATATCAGATACTAAATCTTGTAGCATTATTTCAAAAGCCAGTGTTAAAAGTCCGTCTCCGGCTAAAATGGCCGTGGCTTCATCAAATTTTACATGATTAGTTGGCAAACCTCGTCGCAGCGCATCGTTATCCATTGCCGGAAGATCGTCATGAATTAGCGAGTAGGTGTGTACAAATTCTATAGCACACATATATGGAGCAATGTTGCCGGTCCCTCCCACTGCCTCATACGCAAGACGCATCAAAATAGGCCGAATGCGCTTTCCGCCTTGCAATACGCTATAGCGCATTGCCTCTTGTAGTCTTGTGCACTCGCCGGTTTCTTTTGCCAGATAATTCTCTAGCATTTCGTCTATCTTATATTTGTTAAGATAATCCACTTCCTCCCTCCTTTATAGATACAAATTGACCATTTTCATATAAGCTAATTTCAGCTTCGGCCTGATTTAATAATTTTAAGCAATTTGCCGCAAAGTCCATTCCTTCTTTATAGTTTATGACTGTCTCATCCAAACTTATGTTACCTTCTTCCAATTTTTGGATAATATTTTCTAGATTACAGAGACTTTGCTCAAAACTTATTTTATCGGTCATTTAACTTTCTCCTTAATATCTTTTTGCTTGCTTATTACTTTGGATATGATGTTTCCGTTGGCCACCCTAATGTCCAAATCATCTCCAATGGCAATTTTGTCAACGTTGGAAACAACATGGCCAGACGACGAAGTCACCATTCCAAACCCTCGCAAAATTGTAGCTATTGGTGAGAGTTTTTCTATTTGTTTGAGATTTAAATTCAACTCCATCTTTTTTTTGTGCAGAATATCCTGAATGCGTTCGTTCAAATCTTCTGCCAATAAATCTAACTCCTGTATTTTCTGGAGATACATTTTAGTTTTGTCTTTAAATATCGGCCTGTTTATCAAGTCATTAAGATTCACTTCACATTCTCGCACTTTTGTTTTCATAATATTATCCAAAGTTCTAATGTGATACTTCAATGTCGCGACAGTATCGGCCAAATTCGGAAACACTATTTCGGCAGCAGCTGATGGTGTGGCCGCCCTATGGTCCGCAACAAAGTCGGAAATCGTGAAATCAATCTCATGCCCTACCGCGCATACTATCGGAATCTTCGAATTATATATCGCCAATGCAACGGCTAATTCATTGAAACACCACAGATCTTCTATTGAGCCACCGCCTCGGCCCAATATTATAACATCAACTATCGCATCGGCATTGGCTTTTTCGATTGCCCACACTATTTCATTTTTTGCGTATTGTCCTTGCACACTCGCGGGATAAATATATATTGGTATGGTCTTATTTCTTCGTCTCCCAACTCGAATAATATCATGGATCGCGGCACCGGTTTTAGACGTAATTATTCCCACCGCTGCAGGATATTTAGCCAACGGCTGGTGTTTATCAAAATAGCCCTTTTGTTCTAGCGTACTTTTCAGCTCCAAAAACTGTGAATACAGTGTGCCCAAACCTTCTTGCTCAATCTCATATACATAAGCCTGATAATTTCCAACTTTTTCGTAGAGCCCAATCTGGCATCTAACCAAAACTTTCATTCCATCTACCAGCAAAAAATTAAGTTGCGAGGCATATTGCGAAAACATGACCGCTTGAATTCCGGCATTTTCGTCTTTGAGTGAAAAATATAAATGCCCGGATTTATGATATGTCAAATTTGAAATTTCGGCGCGCAACCAGATGCCATTTAGTATATAATCTTCGTGTAAAATAGCTGCCACATAATGGTTTAGCTCGCCGATGCCAATTATTTTTCTATCCATTAGAGGAAACCTTTTTGTTCATGTTCCCTAATATTCCGTTAATGAATTTTCCAGATTTTTCCGTGCTATATTCTTGCGCTATTTCTACCGCCTCATTTATAGCGACTTTGGGCGGCAAATCTTTGGCATAATTGATCTCATATACTGCCAGTCGCAAAATCATTAAGTCCACCTTTGCTATTCGGCTAAGATTCCAGTCTACTAAATTGGCTTCGATTTCAGTATCAATCGCATCCATATTGTCTACAATTCCTTCAAATGTTTCCGATATAAAAGTTTTTACCTTGCCTTTTATATCCAATAAATTTTCGTTTAATATTTCTTGTGCTTGCTCTTTGTCATGAAAGCTAAGATTGTAAAGCATCTGAACAACACAAATTCTTGCTTGTCTTCTTGTCATCTAATTTTCCTTCTATTCCGTTTATTCCGTTTACTCCGTTTATTCTTGTTCAAATGCTACGCCAACTACCTGAATATCAACGCGCAAAACTTTAAGGCCAGTCATTGTTTCTATAGAATTTTTAACTTTTTCTTGGATTTGTGCGCAGGTTTTTTTTACATTAAATCCATAGTTCAAAATTGCCTTAATAGAAACGCTAACTCTTGTGCCCCCCTCTTCTATAAAAACTTTGATACCCTTAAGCTGTCTTTTTCTTGTAATGGTTTGCACTATATCTTGCTTAGCAGGTGCCAGGCTTTTTAGTCCATTGACTTCCAGCGCGGCGATCTGAGCAATAACTGCAATAACATCATCTGCTATCTGAACAATTCCTTTTTCCATTGCGTTATACACCTCTTCACTATTTTTTTTCAATTATACAGACTTATGATACGTTTGTCAATTTGTCACATTTTTCTACAGCAATTAATAATATATAAACATAATCCTAACTTGTCAAGGAAGGTGATAGTATGCCGATGTTCAATATTTTATATATCGTATTACTGATGTGTTTTATTTGTTTGATCCAAAGTAATTTCAAACACCAAGGCTCAAGTATTCTATCCAACATTGCTTACTTTATGATCTGGGCTATTATAACATATGTGTTGACGAGTATCTTCCCCAATATCATGGAACAATATTTTATAGTCTATGTTTTTCTATCCATGTTATTTACAATGTTTCTGGGGATTTTACTAGAATAACACTTTCTATTCTGTTCGGATGGTCAACAAACTGCCGTCCGATTGATTCTCAACAATTTCGCTATTGATTAATGCGACAGCTTTGCGAATTTCAGGTGCTATTGATTTATGAATGCCTTCGAGCTGCGACAAAAACAGTAATATCATTTGTTTAGCTGAACTGCTAATGCGATCTACAAAGCGTCCGTCTCCTATTTTTTTTAAAGCCTGAACGCCGTACATAGCCTGCGTAGCGTTTTTAACATTAGAAGCCGCCATAATATATTCGAGACTATACTCTATATCTTTCATGGGCAAGGGTTGATGCTTGCTGCGTTGGCCCATATTACCCAATGCGGGTAGAATGTATAAATTAAGCTTGCCATTAACCAGATCTTGTTGCAAAAATTTAATTAATTTGTTGAATATTTGTAATGATATACAGGCCTTTCCTATTGCAGGCATCAGGGAATTAGCATAGTGTTTGACTACCTGATTATTATCTAACAAACTTTCCAAACTGTCAGAAACTACTGAAGATTTAGTGTTGCCCATAATATTAATTACACATGCGTAATATGCTTTGAAGTCCGAAGAAGGGTTTTCGATAATTGCTTGAGCCGTATTAGAAAAATAATCTAAGTGAATACGTTTAATAGAAATTTGAGGAATAAGTTGATTCAATGTATGAGCTAATATATATTTATAGAAATAGCCCTCTTTTTCAAGCTCTTGTATAAGCCGCGCCGCCAGCTCATTTTTGTTAGAACACTTTTGAAGCATATCTCCCATATTTTTGGCAATTTTATCCACTTGATGGTCGCGCTTAAGAGAGGGATCGGTATCGTATTTGCTGCAAAATTGTTTCAATTTATTAAGGTCGTTTTTGCTAAAGCAATTGTCAAAAGAATCTACATATTTCGAAGCTTGACAATCGATAAAATCAAGCTCTGAACTTCTATCAATTTGAACTTGTGCCAAAATATTAATAGCATGTGCCGTATTTTTTTGGTTAGGCAAATTATTATTAACTGCCGTCTCCGAAGTATTTTTCTTCATCTTAGATTTTTTTTGATTAGGGTCGCCAGCTGATGCCGGAGCATTGACTTTACCATTTGCCGCGGGAGCATTGACTTTACCATTGCCGCCGGAGCATTGACTTTACCATTTGCCGGGAGCATTGACTTTCCATTTGCCGCGGAGCATTGACTTTACCATTTGCCGCGGGAGCATTGACTTTGCCATTTGCCGCCGGAGCATTGACTTTACCATTGCCGGAGCATTGACTTTACCATTTGCCGCCGTGAAGCATTCTTTTCCGTACTGCCGCTGCGGAGCAACGACTTTACCATTGCCGAGCATTGACTTTACCATCTGCCGCCGGAGCATTGACTTTACCATTTGCCGCGGGAGCATTGACTTTACCATTTGCCGCCGGAGCATTGACTTTACCATTTGCCGCCGGGAGCATTGACTTTACCATCTGCCGCCTGAGCATTGACTTTACCATTTGCCGCCGGAGCATTGACTTTACCATTTGCCGCGGAGCATTGACTTTACCATTTGCCGCCGGAGCATTGACTTTACCATTTGCCGCGGAGCATTGACTTTACCATTTGCCGCCGGAGCATTGACTTTACCATTTGCCGCCGGAGCATTGCATTGACTTTACCATTTGCCGCCGGAGCAACGACTTTACCATCTGCCGCCTGAGCATTGACTTTACCATTTGCCGCTGGAGCATTGACTTTGCCATTTGCCGCCGGAGCATTGACTTTTCCATTTGTCGCCGGAGCATTGACTTTCCATTTGCCGCGGGAGCATTGCCTTTACCATTTGCCGCCGGAGCATTGACTTTTCCATTTGACGCGGGAGCAACGACTTTACCATCTGCCGCCTGAGCATTGACTTTACCATCTGCCGCCTGAGCATTGACTTTACCATTTGCCGCGGGAGCATTGACTTTACCATTTGCCGCCGGAGCATTGACTTTACCATCTGCCGCCTGAGCATTGACTTTACCATCTGCCGCCTGAGCATTGACTTTACCATCTGCCGCCTGAGCATTGACTTTACCATCTGCCGCCTGAGCATTGACTTTACCATCTGCCGCCTGAGCATTGACTTTACCATCTGCCGCCTGAGCATTGACTTTACCATCTGCCGCCTGAGCATTGACTTTACCATCTGCCGCCTGAGCATTGACTTTACCATCTGCCGCCGGAGCATTGACTTTACCATTTGCCGCGGGAGCATTAACTTTACCTTTTGCCGCCGGAGTATTGGCTT